>NZ_JBSGDB010000120.1:0-20906 GCF_053602155.1 Streptomyces sp. NPDC004561 | reverse complement strand
GCTGGAACAGCTCCCACAACTCGTCCGGCACCATGCGCTCAACCATCACCACACCGTGCAGACTACCCAGCAATCCAAATGAGACGATGTCTTAGAAGCGCTGACAGAGGCGTTGGACTTCGCGGTGGAGGCTCAGACAAACGGCGAGGCTCAGGAAGGCCTCACGGATGTCGTTGCGCCGTTTCCAGCGGATGGGGAGCCCCCTGAAGCCGTGGAGCCAGATCGTCGGCAGGCTCCTTCCAGGAGCGTTGGTGCACCGCGGATCAGGCATGCCAGGCAATGTTCAACGGGCAGCGCCCCCGTGCCGCTGCTGAGGCGGGGCGGGGGCGCTGCACGGTTGCGGGTGGTTGTCAGTTGTCGGGGCCGAGCGTGGTCAGATCGATGGCGTTGGTGATGGCCTTGTAGCCGTCGGTGGTGAGGTTGACGTGGTCGCCGGTGTCGTCGTCGTTGGGAGCGGTGTCGGCGTTGAGGATCAGTGGTGTGGGGTCTGCTGCGCTGGTGGGGTCGGGCACGGCGACGGCTGATTCGGCGTCGAGGCTGGTGACTGTCGGGGTGCTGTAGTCGACCTGGTCGGTGATCCAAGTGTTGGCGGAGACGCGGTTGGTGTCTGCATCGGTGGTGCAGGGGGTGTAGCCCCGGCAGGGGGTGACGGTGGCGAGCACGACCTTGATGCCCCAGCCGCGTAGCTGGGCCATGAGTTGGCCGTAGGCCTGCTCCAGGTCGGTGTCGTCGGTGCCGGCAGTGATGTCTTTGACGCCCTCGTCGACGATCACGGTGGTGATGCCGGGCAGTTGGAGGACGTCGCGGTCCAGGCGTGTGAGAACGGCCGGCCCGCCTTGGGTTTGGTCGGTGGCGACGCGGTTGTTCTCGATGCCGGATGCGACGACGCCGTAGTCCGGGACGTTCTGGTCGTTGTTGCGCAGGGCGGCGGCGAGGTCGTCGGAGAGGCGGGGGGTGACGAGGCTGGCTTTGGTGCCGTTGGCGAAGGGGTCGGTGAGGTTGTCGCCGAGTACGGCCACGGTGGGCTGGTTGGCGCTGCTGGTGACGTCGATGCCGGTGAGGATGTCGGTGAACTCGCCCCACTGCACGCCGGTTCCGGTGAAGGCGGTGGTGCCGGTGTCGGTGGTGTGGTCGCCGGAGCCGACGGCGCTGACGTACTGCACGGCGGCGCTGGCCCAGCTGTGCTGGACGAGGTAGGGGGTTGAGTTGGCGAGGTGGAGGCTGACCATGATGCGCTTGCCGGGCGTGGCGGCGTAGGCGGTCGCGTCGCTGTAGACCTCACCGCCGACCGGGATGGTGACCGTTTTGCTGCCCCCGTTGAAGGTGAGATCAGCGGGGGTGGCGGTGGGTGCGGCTCCGGAGGACTGGGTGGCGATCGTGGTGTGGTCGATGGTCAGCGGGGTGCGGCCGAGGGCGTTGGACAGGTGGATGCGGACGCTGGACCCGGCGACGCTGGGATTCGCCGCGACGCGGAAGGTCTGGTCCTTGAAGTCGGTGCTTTCGAAGTTGAACGCGCCTTCGCTGGGGGAGCTCCACGCGCCGGTCCACTTCGCACCGTTGGGGGCGGTGGTGGTGTCGCGGAGGGCCATGCCGAACAGGTGCAGCCCGGGGACGTCCTGGCGGGCGGCGCTGCTCAGGTCGGGCAGGGTGACCGAGCTGATCTGAGCGCCCGGCTTGAGGGGGACGGCGAAGGCGTAGATGTTGGTGGAGCGGTTCTCCTGGGTGCCGCTGGTGTGGTTGCGGTGGGGGAGGGTGACGGCGGCCAGGGCGTTGGAGCCGTAGACCCAGTCGGGGACGGTCAGGTGATAGGCGGAGGTGCTGTTGTCGGCGTAGGTGATGGATCCGTAGGGGCCGCCGGCCCGGCAGTCCTCGTACTGTCCGTTGCCGAGGGTGCATTCGGTGCCGCTGACGGAGGTGCCGTCGGGGATGACGGGACTGGAGTAGTCGTCCTCGGCGCGTTGGGAGCTGACGAAGCCGTAGGTGGAGAAGCCGAGGAAGACCAGCGCTCGGCCGCTGCCGGTCATCTGGATGCTCTGGTTGGCGGCCATGACATTGTCGCCGGAGGCGGAGGCGAAGCTGGGCAGGGTGAAGCTGGCGCCGTCAACGGTGATCTTGCCGCCGGGCTGCCAGCCGGCCGCCTTGAGGTCCTGCAGTGACATGGTCGCGCCGACGCCGTCGGCGTCGGCGGCTGCCTGGTTGGCGTCGTCGGTGACAGCGGTGTTGTTGAACGCGTCCTTCAGACTGGCGTAGGTCTTGCCGGCGTGGCCGAGGGCGGTGAACTGGTACTGCTGCTGAGTGGAGACGTTGCCGGCGGAGTCGACGGCGTAGACGTAGAGGGTGTGCGTTCCCGGAGCGGTGGGCGTGACGGAGACCGTCGCAGTGTTGCCGGAGGCGGTGACGACCTCGGAGCTGGGGGTGCTGGAGGTGGGCGGAGCGACGTCGAGGTTGTAGAGGAATTTCGTGGCGCTGTTGGTGCTGAGGGTGAAGTGGCCCGTGGTCCCTGCCGCGGTGGTGCCGGGGGAGTCCTCGGGATACGTGCCGTCCTTGTCCTTGACGGTCGGTTCGGCCGGTGCGGTGAGGTCGACGGTGAAGTGGCAGTTGGAGGAGGCGGAGCTGGTGTCCTTGCCGTCGCTGGAGGTGACGTTCCAGCCCACCGTGTCACCGGTCTTCAGGCCGCTCATGAACGAGGAGGACAGCTGTTTGGGGGCGTTCTGGCCGCTTGCGACGGTGGCGCTGGTGGTTGTGGTGGAGCTGCCGCCGTTGACCCAGTACTTGTAGGTCGCTGCCAGTGCGTCCTTGTCGCCGTCGCTGACCACGGCGTTGAGCGTGGGGGGCGTGGTGATGAGGGTCTTGCCGATGACTGGATAGGGGGAGGTGGTGCCGCAGCCGACCGAGTGTGTGCCGAACTTGGCGGCCAGGCTGCTCGGTTTGCCGGGGACGTGGTTGTACTCGATCGACATCGAGGGGTTGTTGGCGAACCGCTTGAAGTAGTTGCCGTCGCTGCTTGATTCCTGGCTGTTGACCAGGGCGAAGGTCCAGCTGGAGGCCTTGGCGGCGGCCTTTTTGGCGATGGTGGAGGTCACATCGAAGCCGCCGGAGGGCTCGCTGCTGCAGGCGGGGCCGAAGCTCTTGCTCGCCAGGTAGCTCGACAGGCCGGGCTTGTTGTTCCACGTGGTGCCCGAGCTGATGGCGTCGGTGAGGTACAGCTTGACGGTGGAGGAGAGGCTGCAGCTGGCCGAGTAGTTCTCCTTGGCGTCGACGGTGGCGGAGACGATGTGGGTGCCCCAGACGGTGGAGGGGATGCCGAGCTGGAAGTAGGAGCGTTCGTCTCCGATGCAGCCCGACCAGCTGTTGTAGCCGACGCCGGGGTCGCCGTACTGGGTGGAGTCGTAGTTCTTCGCCGTCGGGCAGCCCTGCTGGGTCTCGATGTAGTGCTGCTTGTTGCCGGGCGCGTAGTGCGGGTTCCAGGTGGGGTCGATGTAGACTGGGTAGTGGGTGCTGGACCCGCCGAGCAGCTTCTGGTCCGGCGTCAGGGAGAGTGTGGTGCCGGTGACGTCGTCCGCGACCCGGGCCACCTGGGCGCCGATGCCGGGACCGGATGAGCTGTCATCCGTGCCCGAGGTGTCGCCGGGCGCCGCGCCTGCTGTGTCGCGGGACGTGGCCAGCAGCTGGGTGGAGGCGCCTTTGGAGGAGGAGTCCCACATCAGGGGCTGGGGGGCGCTGAACATCGCCTGGCCCGCTGCGGTGGCGGCCTGCAGGTTGTCGTGGCCGTCGTCGGAGACGGTCACCCCGGTGGCGTGGGCGGCCAGTTTCAAGGTGGCCAGAGCCGGGTTGCCGGCGGCCTCGGCGGTCTTGACGACGATCAGCTCGGAGAATCCGCCGAGCGTGTTGGCCGTCAGCTTCAGATCCACGTCCTTGAGCACGTCGGGGTAGGTGATCGTGGCACCGGAGACGGTCGGTTTCGGCAGCGTCTGGGGCCAGGAGAAGGCCAGTTGCGCCTTGCCGCTCGTCATCGACACCAGGGGCGTGCTGCCGCCGCCGGAGAAGGTCAGGGGCTCGGCCGCTGCTTTGGGGCTGTAGCTGCCGTCGTCGTTGTGCTGGAGGGTGGCGTCGACCGGCACCCACGCGTCGTCCTTGCGGACACGTTCGGGCAGCAGGCTGGTGGTCCAGGTCACGCTGCCCGAGGGGTTGGCCTGAACCGTGGCGGTCTCGGTGGTCAGGGCCTCCACCGTCACGGGGCCGCCTGTGCTGGCCGCCTTGCCCTGGGCTGCTGCCAGGGCTGCCTGCTGGTCCTTGCTCAACGCCGAGTCGTCCGGAGCGCGGGTGGTGCCCAGCGGAGCGTCCGGGTGGGATTCGGGCAGAGGCGGCGCCGGCGTGGAGATGGGCGATGTGCCGCCTTCGTCAGCCGCGGCAGGCATGGCCGGTGTCAGGGACAGCGCCAGCGCTCCGACAACGGCCGTGATCAGAAGACGGCCGGGTATCCGCGGTTTCGTTTTGAACGATCTGTACGCGCGGCGCGGACGGAAAGAACCGGACATCTGCCCCCCATGTTGCGTCCGATGAGAAAAGAGCCGATAAGCGCGAGGAGGCTACCCGTGATTGCGTCAAGGGGACAACCGGCGGCTGAAAACGGCGTTATTACGCCAGGGTCATAATGGGTGGCTGGAAATCGACCTCCTCCTATCTCGTCGAGCAGATGCGTGGTATGGGCAATTTTGCTGTGCATGCTGGCCGTTGGAGACGTTCTTGGTCAATCAGCCCATTGCGTGGGGCAATTGAGGCCCCATCGGCCATTTCTTGGCTGTTCCAAGGGTGGTTCATGGCGCTCTCTATGCACGATCCATACTGTGGAGGCCCTGTGAATACCGGCTTCACATGGTCGAATATCCCTTCGGCAGTCACGCTGAATTGGGGGGGCCGGAGTGCGTCGGAATTCGCTGTGGCGGATTTACGGAAGAGCGATGCGGATACGCAGAGTCCCTGCCTTCTGGATCGCCGCCATCACCGCACTCGGGTTGCTGGCCGGCCTGGTTACTCCTCAGGCCGCACTCGCCGCAGACCAACGGCCCGACTACCTCGTCAAGGCGAAGAAGGAACGCTCCGTCCCGGTGCGGCCCGTTAAGGGCAAGGCCGTCGCCGTGCCGCGGATGGCCCGCTGGAACCCCGGCACGGCACGCAGAACCTGGCCCGCGGCCGGCAGCGCCGATGCCACGGTGCCAGCCCGCGGCGCCGCCGCCCAGCACGCAGGCCACCTGCCGGTGACCCTGGCGGCCGCCAAGCAAGGCCACCGCGCACTCTCGGGCACCAAGCTGAACGTGCGCATGCCAGGCCAGAAGGCCGCACAGAAACTCGGACTGGACGGCGTGCTCCTCGCCGTCCAGCCGGACACCAAGACCCCCGGCGGCAGCACTCACCTCAGCCTGGACTACTCCGCGTTCAAGGACGCCTACGGCGGCGACTACGCCGGGCGTCTGCACCTGGTGCGGCTGCCGGCCTGCGCGCTGACCACCCCCGACAAGCCCGCATGCCGTACGCAGACCCCGCTGGCCTCCACCAACGACAGCAGGCACCAGACCGTCTCCGCCGACCTCGCCCTGCCCTCCCGCGCCACGACACAACAAGCCGCCACAGCCCAGCCGACGGTCCTCGCGGCGGTGGCCGGCGCGTCCGGCGGAGGCGGCAGCTTCGCGGCGACCTCGCTGGCCCCCTCCGGCCAGTGGTCGGCCGGCAGCTCCAGTGGCGCCTTCGGCTACTCGTACCCCATCACCGTGCCCGACGTCCCCGGCAGCCTGACTCCCACCGTGGCCCTGGACTACAACTCGCAGAACGTCGACGGGCGCACCTCCTCCACCAACGCCCAGTCCTCCTGGATCGGCGACGGCTGGGACTACTCGCCCGGCTTCGTCGAGCGCAGCTACCCGGCCTGCTCCGACGACACGGCGAACGGCACGCCCAAGACATCCGACGAGTGCTGGTCGGACGCCGCCCAGACCCTCACGCTCTCGCTCAACGGCTCATCCAACACCCTCGTCCACGACGACAAGACGGGCGCCTGGCACCCCCAGGACGACAACGGCGAAAAGATCGACATCAAGACCGACACGGTCAACGACGACAACGACCACGAGTACTTCGTCGTCACCACCGCCGACGGCACCAAGTACTACTTCGGCCTCAACCGCCTGCCCGGCTGGGCCTCGGGCAACGCCACCACCAACTCGGTCTTCACCACCCCCGTCTACGGTAACGACACCGGCGAGCCGTGCCACGCCTCCACCTTCGCCGCCTCCTGGTGCCAGCAGGGCTACAGGTGGAACCTCGACTACGTCGTCGACCCCAACGGCAACGCCCTCAGCTACTGGTACACGCCCGAGACCGGCTACTACGGCCGCGACAACGCCACCACCGCCACCCCGTATACCCGCGGCGGCTACCTCGCCAAGATCCAGTACGGGCAGCTGGCAGGCAAGGTCTACGACACCACCGCCCCGGCCGCCGCGCAGGTCTTCTTCGACACCTCCGAACGCTGCCTGCCCGATACCGGCTTCGACTGCGCCTCCTCGAAGATGACGACGGCCAACGCCTCGCGCTGGCCCGACGTCCCCGTCGACCAGACCTGCGCCTCGACGGGCACCTGCGACAACCACGGGCCGGCCTTCTTCACCACCAAGCGCCTGACCGGCATCCGCACCCAGGTCCTGGTCGGCACCGCCTACCAGGATGTCGACGCCTGGTCACTGGCCCACACCTTCCCCTCCACCGGGGACACCACCACCCCGTCGCTGTGGCTGTCGTCCATCACCCACACCGGCAAGGACGGCGGCAGCATCGCGCTACCCCAGGCCAAGTTCGACGGGCAGGCACTGGCGAACCGGGTCGACGGCCTGGACGGCTACCAGCCCATCACCCGCTACCGGCTCGCGACCGTGACCACCGAGTCCGGCGAAGTGCTCACCGTCAACTACTCCAGCCCGCAGTGCCACCGCACCGGCACCCCGGTGCTGCCCTCCAGCGAGGACGCCAACACCTACCGCTGCTACCCCTCGTACTGGACCCCGCCGGGCCAGACCTCCCCGCAGCTGGACTGGTTCAACAAGTTCGTCGTCAACTCGGTCACCGCACAGGACCCGACCGCACACGGCCTGCCCGTCCAGACCTCCTACACCTACGTCGGCGACCCGGCCTGGCACTTCAACGACGACCCGCTCACCCAGGCCAAGTACCGCACCTGGAACCAGTGGCGCGGCTACGGCACGGTGGAGACACGCACCGGCACCTCGCCGGAGAAGATCACACTGTCCAAGCAGACGTACTTCCGCGGCATGGACGGTGACAAGACCTCCTCCGGCACCCGCAGCGTCACCCTCAACGACCACTCCGGCGACGACCCCCAAAAGGACTCGGACTGGCTGGCCGGACAGAGCTTCGAGACCGAAGGCTTCAACGGCGACGGCGGCACCCTGCTCTCCGACGAGACCAGCGACCCCTGGAGCTCACCGGCCACCGCCACCCAGACCCGCACCAAAACGGGCCTCGATGCCCTCGTCTCCCGCCGCATCAACATCCAGCGCAGCCGCGCCGTCACCACCAAGGCCGACGGCACCCAGCGCACCACCGAGACCGACTACAGCATCGACGACGCCACCGGCCTGCCCAAATCCGTCGACGACCGCGGCGACACCTCCACCACCAAAGACGACAAGTGCACCCGCACCTGGTACTCCCAGGACGCCTCGGGCAACACCCTGCCCACACCGCGCCGGGTCCAGCAGGTCGCCGTCTCCTGCTCCGCCACCCCGAAGTACCCCGACGACCTCGTCAGCGACGACCTGACCTTCTTCGACAACTCCACCGACAACACCGCGCCGCCCACCAAGGGCGACGTCACCATGGTCCAGAAGGCCGACTCCGTCGCCAGCGACGGCACCCCCCACTACATCACCGCGCTGAAGACCACCTACGACGACTACGGCCGCGAACTCACCGAAACGGACGCCGACAACCGCACCACCACCACGGCCTACACCCCCGCCACCGGCGCCGCCCCGACCTCCGTCAAGGTCACCCAGCCCAAGGTGACCGGCCAGACCTCCGCCTTCACCAGCACCACCACCCTCGACCCGGCCCGCGGCCTGGACCTGAAGACCACCGACGCTGCCGGCTACTCCACCACCAGCACCTACGACCCGCTGGGCCGGCTCACCGCCGTCTGGAACCCGGGCTTCGCCACCAGCAACAACCCCAACACCAAATACAGCTACAACCTCACCCCCGACTCCCCGTCGACCGTCACCACCCAGACCCTGCTCGACAACAACACCTACCGCACCTCCCTCTCCCTCTACGACGCGATGCTGCGCCCGAGAGAGACACAGACGGCGACGGCCGACGGTGGCCGGATCATCACCGACACCGTCTACGACAGCCACGGCTGGTCGGTCAGCTCCTCCGCCCCCTACTACAACACCGGCGCCCCCTCCACCACGCTCGTGGACGCCGCCGACAACCAGACCCCCTCCCAGACCGGCACCCTCTACGACGGCGCGGGCCGCGTCACCGCCTCGATCGCCTACCACTTCGCCTCGGAGAGCTGGCGCACCACCACCGCCTACCCCGGCTCCGACCGCGTCGACGTCACCCCGCCAAGCGGCGCCACCCCCACCACGACCTACACCGACGCACGCGGCCAGACGGTCAAACTGCTGCGCTACCACGGCAGCTCGCCCACCGGGACTGCGGACACCGTCACCTACTCCTACGACGCTGCCGGTCACCAGACCAGCCAGGACGACGGCCAGGACCACACCTGGGCCAGTACGTACGACCTGCTGGGCCGCCGCACCTCCCAGACCGACCCGGACACCGGCTCCTCCAGCTCCATCTACGACAACGCAGGCCAGCTGCAGTCGAGCACCGACAACCGCGGCAAGACCATCGCCTACAAATACGACGAAATGGGCCGCAAGACCGCCGAGTACGACACCACCGGCGGCGTCGACCCCTCCTCGAGCAACGAGTTGGCCGCCTGGACCTACGACACGCTGAAGAAGGGTAAACCCACCTCTTCGACCCGGTACGTGGGCGGCACCTCCGGCAGCGCCTACACCAGCAAGGTCCTCGGCTACGACAGCCACGGCTGGGCACAGGCCACCCAGCTCGTCATCCCCTCCTCCGAGGGCGCACTGGCCGGCACCTATCTCCACCAGAACCGGTACAACCTCACGGGCACGCTCCAGTCCTACACCGACCAGGACCCGACCACCGTCAAGCTCCCGCAAGAGACGGTCTCCTACACCTACGACGCCTACGACCGGCCCATCGGCGTCGGCGGCGACACCAACGGCTGGGCCTACGTCAGCGGCCTGACCTACACCGAGTTCGACGAGCCGCAGCAGTTCACCTACGGCACCTCGGGCAACTTCGCCCAGCAGACCCTCGGCTACGACGACCAGACCCACCGCCTGATGGGTTCCACCACCGTCACCCAGTCCGGCCACGCGATCGCCGACCAGAGCAAGTACGCCTACCAGCCCTCCGGTAACGTCACCAAGATCACCGACAAGCTGGAGACCGGCCAGACCGACACCCAGTGCTTCAACTACGACTGGGCACAGCGCCTGCAGGCGGCCTGGACGGCCACCGACGACTGCGCCGCCACCCCCGCACCCGGCGCCTCGCCGACCGTGGGCGGCCCCTCCCCGTACTGGCAGAGCTGGACCTACGACGCCACCGGCGCCCGCCAGAGCCAGGTCGACCACGACACCGCCGGCGACACCTCCCACGACACCACCGCCACCTACACCCCCTTCACCGCGGGCAAGGGCCCGGCCCATGCCGTCTCCCAGGTGGACAAGGTCACCCCGGTCGATCCCGCCGGCAACACCACCAACTCCTACACCTACGACGAGGACGGCAACGTCCACACCCGCACCACCCGCGCGGGCACCGACACCCTCACCTACAACGACGAAGGCCACCTCGCCGACCTGTCCTCCACCGGCAGCGCCGGCGACACCAAGTACCTCTACGGCGCCGACGGCAGCCTCCTCATCCGCCGCAGCCCCGACGCCACCACCCTCTACACCGGCGACGAGGAACTCACCCTCAACAAGAGCGCCACCAGCGCCGACGGCCTGCGCTACATCTCCATCGCCGGCGAAACCGTGGCCACCCACTCCTCCGACGGCCACTTCACCTACCTCATCCCCGACCGCGAGGGCACCAGCACCCTCGCCGTCGACTCCCAGACCCAGGCCGTCACCCGCCGCCAGTACAAACCCTTCGGCGAGCAACGCGACCAGACCGGTAATTGGACCGCAGGCCAGCGCGGCTACGTCGGCGGCACCCAGGACGACAACACCGGCCTGACCAACCTCGGCGCACGCGAATACGACCCCTCCATCGGCCGCTTCCTCGCCCCCGACCCCCTGCTGAACCCCGGCGACCCGCAGTCCTGGAACGCCTACGACTACGCCGACGACACCCCCGTCACCACCTCCGACCCCTCCGGCCTGTGCAGGGCCGACCAGTGCGGCGTCGGCTACCCCATCGGCGGCACCGGCACCAGCAAGGACAACCCCACCCGCTACATCGACACCGGCCCCGTCGACCCCGGCGGCGACAACACCGCCTACTGCCACCACGGCAACTGCACCGACGGACACCGCCTCGGCGAAGGCAGCGGCGCAGGCGGCGGCAACATCAGCAAGAAGACGTACGACCCCCAGGCCGAAGCCCGGGCAGTAGCACGCGCCAAAGCCACGGCGGATGCAGCCGCTACCGCCGCAAGGAAGCAGGCCTCCGGCCTCAAGCACCGCCTGCTCAACCTGGTCGCCGACGTCCTCGGCATCACCGACGCCTACAACTGCTTCACCAAAGGCGACGTCATGGGCTGCATCAACACCGCCCTGACCGCCGTCCCCTGGGGCAAGGTCTTCAAAGCCATCAAGGTAGGCATCGAAGCCTTCAAAGTCTGGCGAGCCCTCGACCGCGCCTACACCGCCGTCAAGGACGCCGAGGAAGCCGCGAAAATAGCCGACGGCGTCCTGGAGTCCGAACGCGCACTCGCCGAGGCCAGAGAAGTCGAAAGCGCCGGCACAGAAGCCACGCGCTGCTCCGTACACAGCTTCACAGCGACTACGGGCGTCCGCCTGGCCGACGGCTCATCGAAGGCGATTAGCCACATCAAACCGGGCGACACCGTCCTGGCCACGGACCCGCAGACCGGCATCACCGCACCGGAGAAGGTCCAGACCGTCATCGTCACCCACACGGACCGCGACTTCACCACCCTCACCCTGGACACCACCCCGGTCCGCGGCCCACCCCACACCGGCAAGTATCACCCCCAGGCCCTCACCACCACCTGGCACCACCCCTTCTGGGACGCCGGCCACCACCGCTGGACCGACGCACACAACCTCACCCCCGGCACCAAACTGCGTCAGCCTGACGGCACCACCGTCACCGTCACAGCGGTCCGCAACTTCCACCAGCACAAGACGACATACGACCTCACCATCGGCACCCTCCACACGTACTATGTGCTGGCGGGGGCTACGCCGGTCCTGGTTCACAACTGTGATCCTCTGGTGGACTACGCCAACTCTGTGCGTAATGAACCAGGGACGAAATTTGCTTCCGAATACGAGTCTCCCTCAGGGGCGAAATATTACGGCCGCAACAAGCATGGTCAGCAGGCGGACGGCGACCTGGCGGATGCCCTGGAAGAGGCTGGTCATCATGGAGGCTGTGCCGAGGTGGGCTGCCTCATTCAGGCTCAGGAGGCGGAAGGTCCCGACGCGATCAGAGGAGGTACGATGCGTACGGTGAAGTCGAGAAACAACTCCATGCCGACTTCGAATACGACTGGGCATGGTGAACCAGCCACTCCATGTGGTCGCTGCGTGCGACTGCTGGAAAACCTCGGTATCGGTTAGCAACCATGATCAGATTTGACTCGTTGCCCCCCGATCTACTGCAGGCTCTTCGTGACGCTGGCTGGCACTCCCGGCGGAGAGCGGATGCTAGCCCTTGGCTCGACTCCTTGCAGCAGGAGGGGTATCAACCGAATTCGAAAGCTGAAGAAATTCTTGTCGCGCTGGGGGGTCTGGTTATTGAGCCTGTAAATAAATCTGGCCCGAACTTTAGCAACGATGAACCTTTCAATTTCGACCCAATTTCGGCCGGGGCTGGCCAGCGGGCCCTCGCATTGGAGATCGAGGAAGCTCTGGGTGGGCGATACTTTCCTATCGGCGAATGGCTCAGCTATTCGAGCGTCTTCGTGGAGGCTGGTGGGAGGGTGGTTGCCGCTGGCCTTGGATGGATCTGGGATATGGGTTCCACCATCGAAGACGCCTTGGAGTTGGCGGTTTGTGCAGATCGACCTCTCGTATGCCTGCACTCCGACCCGGGGCTAGAGTCGTGGCCCCGGTGAATTCGCGACAGTGAACCGAAGCCCCGTCCGGGCGCGTCCTGGCGGGGCTTCTGCGTGGGGGTGACGGCAGTAGTTGACGGCAACGTCAGCGGACGAAGGCGGGGCAGGGTGGCGGTTCATCGCCGTCGCCGTTGGCTGTCTCTGTGGTCTCCGGGTTGCCGAGCGCGGTGCTGAGAGTGTCGATGGCGTCGCGCTGGAGGCGGAGTCGGACGTGGGCGTAGACGGTGGCGGTGACGCCGATGTGGGCGTGACCGAGGAGTTCCTTGATCACGACGAGCTCGACTCCCTGCTCCAGGAGCAGGGTCGCGGTCGAGTGCCTGAGGTCGTGAAATCGGATGCGGCGGAGGCTGGCATTGCGGAGGAGCCTGGTGAAGGTGCGGGTGAGGTTGGTCGGGTCGATCGGTCTGCCCTGCGCTGTGGTGATCGGCAAGAACGTCCAGGACAAGTCCGACCACTGCCAGCCCGCCTCCGGCACTTGGTACTCCGTCTACGACGACGCCACCGTCACCGATGTCGCCAAAGCCACCATCGACCACATGGTCCCCCTCGCCGAAGCCTGGCGCTCCGGCGCCGACACCTGGACCGCCGACCAGCGCAAGGCCTTCGGCAACGACCTCAAAGACCCCCAACTGCTCATCGCCTCGGAGTCGGCGAACAGCTCGAAGTCGGACAGCGGGCCGGCCGACTGGAAGCCCACCAACCACGCCTTCTGGTGCACGTATGCCGAGGACTACACGCACGTGAAGTCGGTCTGGAAGCTGACCACCACCGACAAGGAGAAGTCAGCGCTGTCCTCGATGCTCGACGCCTGTACGAACTGAGCCGCTCTCGGGATCAGCCCGTGCTCACCGGCCAGTCTGTGGTGAGTACGGCTGCACGGGTGCGGAGAGGGCAGGATTCGAACCTGCGTGGACCCCTATTGGGATCCGACCTTGAGGCGCGCTCGCTGGTCCCCGATCAACCACTCCGGGCACCTCTCCCTGTTCCCGACCCCGATGGACTGCCGGGGCTGTTCACATGTAAGAGACTGGCAGGTGCTCCTGACAGGCGTCTGATGCGATGGTGACGATGCCGCTGCGACCGGACGCGCCAAATCCTCTCCTGGCGTGTGTGTTGAAGTAGAAGAGCCCATTGGGATGAGGTTGGCCGGCCTGGCCCGGAAGCCACCCGGCCTTTCGGCGAGGAACCCGTCAATCGGCCTGGGAGGGCGAAGCCTTGTCTTCCTGGGCGCCCTGCTTCGGGGCATCGGAGGAGGCGTAGAAGACCGATGAGCCCTGCTTGGTGCGCTGCGCGAGGTTCTTGGCCACGAGTCCCTCAAGGGTGGTCCGCACCACGGTGGCCTTGGTTACGCGTTCGGGGTGGGCCTTGCCGAGTGCGGTGGTGACTTCCGCGGCGGAACGGGGTTCGCTCTGCCCGGCGATGTGGTTGCGGACGAGTTCAACCAGCGTGGGCTTGGGCGCCTTCGCGGCTGTGTCCGTGCTCTTAGGGTTTTTGGCGGCGGCCTTTTTGGCCGTGGCGGGTGCTGTTCCGGTCCGCGACTTGCGGGCTCGTGCGGGCTTGTCCGCCGCCGACTTGGCCGCGCGCTTGCGGGGAGATGATGCGGCGCTGTCGGCGCCCGCAGCGGGCTGAGCCGGCGCCGCCGGTCCGCCGAGTGCCTGCTGCACGTTCACCAGCACCGAGTGGTCGCGCAGCAGGACGGCCAACTGTGTTTCCAGCGCGCTGATTTCCTCGCGGAGGCGGTCCTGCTCCTTGACGTTGTTTTCGAGGTCACTGCTCACTTGGGCGCTGTACTGCGAAGCCAGATCGGAGGGGGAGATCGTGGCGGCGTTTTCGGGCATGGGATTCACTCTCCTCGGTTTGCGACAGGGCGGGAAGGCACTGCTTAGGACAGCGCTGTGTGACAGCGGGTTACAGCTGCTATCAGGTGCCCCGGGGTACAGATAGTACGGAGAACGCGGCAGGTTGTTCCTTCTGCTGCCCCTTTTCAGTTCAGCGACCCGAGCAAGGCGGTGCAGGGATGATGCCGCCAGGCCTTGGCTGCCATGCCCCAAAGCAGGCCTGCGGGGGAAGTTGCCACAGAACCTCGTCGGTGTCGCGATCGTGAGTCCATGCGCTCAATGTGCGGATGGACACCAGCCGGTCCAGAAGCTCTGCGGTTTGGGTAGGGGAGTGCCCGCACAGACGGGCGAGGATGTCCATGTCGGTGCCGTGGCCGGCGGGGAGGGGGCTCTGTGTGGCCACCGCCAGGGCAGTGAGCCGCAGAATCAGTGGTGCGGCGGCCGGCAGCACCATCGGCGAGGGGCGCAGTGCCCAGTGAGCGGCCTGACGGCGGGCGTTTCGGCCGGGTGCCTGGTCCAGAACTGCCGGGTCGAGCAGCCGCACGGTGACCGTTGCCGGTCGCAGGTCGGGCGACGTCAGCCAGCCGGTCTGGGTCAGTTCCTCCCACGCTTCCTGGTGCCCGCGCAGGCGCATGCCCCGCAGCAGACCGGCCGGCATCCGGACCCAGCCGTGAGTGTCGCAGCGCAGGGCGCACTGCAGGGCCAGGAGCCGGGCGGCGGGAGAGGTGAACCGGGGGAGCGCGGCGGCGAGATAGGTCAGCATCTCCCGCACTCGCATTCTGACCTGCTCGTCGGGCCTGAGGCCGGGCGTGGAAGGCGGGGTAGTCGGGAGGGCGGCCGGCACGAGCGGCGGGGGTGGGGCGAGCAAGGTGGCCGGTACCACTGCGGTGTGGCTGGTTGCCGCGGCGCAGGCCGCGCAGGTGTCGGCGAGCCGCCACCTGCGACCGCTGCCATCGCGGGTGAGGGCGAGCAGCACGGGTCCCGAGCAACCGCGGTGGCGTGCATGCCATGAGCAGCCCCGCTCCCTGCACTGGCAGATCCGCAGGTGCACCGGCACGAGGTCGGTGCGGACATGGCGGGCCAGATGGGCCAGTGCGGCGGATCGTGCAGAGCCCGCATTGGGGGCCGGGGTGGGGGTGCTGCAGTGGGCGCAGACGACGCTCGGCCCGCCTGCCCGCGAACTCAGCTCCACCGTCCAGACACGCCGCACCGCGGCATCCGCGCCACCGAGCCTCATGGGCTGGCCGTCCTCCCGTCTGCCCGCGCCGTGGTGAGGGGCTCGTCGCTGAATGCGGCCCCCGGGACGGACGCACCGTAGTGCAGATTCCTGCACTACGAATGCTGCTCCCGCTCCGGCGCGGATAGTGCAGATCTCTGCACTGACAGGGCAGGGGTCTGCACCGTCGGATGGTGGAGTGACGATCTTGCCGCCCGACCCCGACTTCACCGCGCTGCGCATCATGCTCGCGCGCCTGCGGGTCGAGCGCGGCTGGACCTTCGACGAACTCGCCGAGCGCAGCGGACTGGCCCGGCGCACCCTCATCGACCTCGAACACGGCCGCACAACCGGCACCGTCACCACCTGGCACGCCCTCGCCCACACCTTCGACGTGCCCATCGGCCACCTGCTGGGCACCCTGTGCGACGACCACACCCCGCCCGGCACGGTCACCTCCTGACACCTCGCTACGCCCCGACCCGCACCACGTCACGAATCACCCGATCGGGCAATCAGTAGGCGAACAACCATCCGCAACACCGCTCAGGCGTGCGGGCATGGTGGGCCGGCCGTGGGACATACCCGCCGACACGTTGCCCGCCCCCGCGTGTCGCCTGACACGGTGCGCGCCATGTGCCCCACCCCCTCCTCCACGAACTGCCACTGGAACGGAAGCCCGCGCAACAGCCGACACCCCCGCCCCCTGCGCGTGGCCCCCACCAGCCCCAGCCGACTGCTGCGCGCCGGCCAGAGCAGCCGCTGCCGCCGCTGCGGCCACCGCATCGAGCTCTACCCGCGCACCGACCACCACACCGTCGCCCTGCACCCCGGCGAACTGGCCGCAACACACATCCCCGAAACCAGCCGCTGGCACCTCAGCGGCGGCATCGCCTACCCACACGGCGACGGCAGCGCCTGGTGCCGCATCCCCCACGCCGTCCTCTGCCCCGCCCAAGGACCCACCTGCCCCCTCAGCCCAGCCCTCGCGGCAGCCCGCCGCCAGCTCGCCGTCCGCACCCGCCGTCTGATCGACACCAAAGCCTTCACCCCCGCCCCGAACCCCACCGCAAGCCCCTCACCCCACGCCCCCGCACATCCCAGCCACCTGATCGTGCAGATCCTCCTGGTCCGCTACCTCACCCGCAGCCCGCTCAACGCCATCCAGTGCGTGGCACAGACCCGCCAGCGCCACCGCTGCCGCCACCCCGTTCTGACACCCCAACGGCCTGCCGGACGCTGGACGCTGGTGCCGACCGGCCCCCGCCGGGGACAGCTCGCCCTGCCCGACACCCTCATGGCCGTCTACGACCTCAGCCACCTGCCCTACGCGGAACAGCTGCGCTGGCGGGCCCAACGCTGCGCCACCCACGCCACCGCGAGTGCAGCCGCCGACCTGGCCCTGGCCGGCTGGCAGCCCTTCGATCCCCTCCTGCACGCCGAACACATCCGCACCGAGCTGCCCATGCCCGGACCAGTACCGCGGTACCAGCCCCGCCGACGGTGACCAATGCCGCACCACGCCCTGGAGATCACCCTCACCCGCACTCTGAACCAGGCCGAACTCGACGCCGCCCGCCGCAGGATGCCACTGGCCGCCAACCACGACGCCACCCGCCTGATGGCACTCGTCAAAGCAGGCACCCCCCACCGGGCCGCACGCCGGCTATGCCTGCGACTCAGCGACCGGCTGCCCATCGACGTGATCACCACCAACTACCCGGACGCCGAACGCAAGGTGCTCCTCAACCTCGCCCTCCCACCCGCCGCACACGCCATCCTCACGACCGCAGCCCGGCGCGAAGGCCTGACCCTCGAGCGCTTCATGGAACACGCGGTGCGCCGAGCCCTGGCCGACCACGCCGACCACGAGATCGACCGCATCGGTCGCACCGTCCGGCAGCTACTCGCCCAGGCCAGCCCCTGGGTGGCGCGACATCGGTCTGCCCGTCCACCTGGTCGGTCTGGCGGCGGTGCAGGGCCACCGGCTCACCGCTCGCTGCGGAAGAGTCGTTCGAAGATGACGAGGAACGGGGCGACGTAGCCTGATGCTTCGACAGGGCTGGCGTGTCCGAACAGGACCAGAGCCACTCCGGCAGCCAGAGCCGAGCAGTACATGGCCACATGAGCGGTGTTCTTCGGGCGGGGCTGCGGGGCAGGGGGCTCGGTGGGCATCTCGGTGTGCTCCCAACCTTTGAGGGTTCACGTTCTGCCCCGGGTATAGGAGGTTTCGGGTCTCAGGGCCCACGGGTCGGCGACGTGTGGGGTATGCCGTCTCCAGCGGCATAGAAGTCTGGGACAGCATCGTTGGCGCAGGAGGATTCCATGGAAGGACAGGGCGGATGACCAATCTCGTCGCATCGGCCTACGCCACCGCCGCCGTACTGAGGGACGAACGCGCATCAGTTCTGACGGCAGGAGTCTCTGACCCGATCGTGGAGTGCCTGCTGGCGGCTGCGGAACCGGGAGGCTCCGGATGGGTCGATCAGCTGGTCCGTGAGGTGATCGACGTCCGTCAGAAGCTCGAGCGGCGCTGGACGGCTCTGGAGAACAGCCGAGGGCTTTGGCTCGATGCCAAACAGGTGCTCAAGCTGTGGAATGAGTATGAGCACGCCAAAGAGCACTACGAGCAGCTCCGGCGGACGGTTGCGGAGCGGGTGAGCACGGTGCGGCCTACCGGAGTGCAGTTTCGTGTGGAGGAGCCGGACGAATCCGACGACATCAAGCGGCCCGTGGAGACGCAGGGTGGCCCATGCTGCGAGGCGGGCCGGACGGCGGGTCCATGGGTGAGTCCCGATGAGGGCACGGCACCGCCCCGGGCCACTGGGCGCCCAGACGGGACGCGGCCCCTGCGGAGTCCAAGCCCACGTGATCACACCGACGCCTCCGCGTCCCTGCGAGAAGACTCGCGGGCACCTGTGACCCGGCAGAACGTCACCGAAGCCGACGAATGCGTGGCGGACGCTGAGTTGGTTTCGCGCCTCGCAGACCAGGGATTCACGGGCGTCGAGTACGAGCGCTTTCTGGACAGGCTGGCTCGTTACGGTCTGAGCGTGATCGCTCCCTGGGTCCGCACGGGCTATGTGTTTGCCCGCTGCGCGGACATGGGAGTGCGGGGGCTGCCCCTGCCGGTACCTGCCACGTGGTCGAAGGAGGACATCGAGGAAGTCGTCCAGGACACCGTGGCGCGCGCCGTGGTGATCTTCGAACGGGATGCGCTCCGCGCCGGCCGGTGGCGGTCCGACGGGGGAGCGAGCCTGGCTACGTACTTCGTCGGCACGTGCCTCTTTGCCTTCGCCGAGGTCTACCGGCGGCGCTTCACCAGCTGGCGACGCCAGCGGGCGGTGGAGATCGCCGTGGCGCGGGAGAGTGGACGGGAGGACCTGCCCGACGTCGCCGACGCGGTGGTCGAGCGGGAGACGGTGGTGGCGTTTCTGGCCGCCACCACCCCGGACCCGCGTCTTCGCCTCGTGGCCTATCTCCACTACGAGGGACACACCCACGCCGAGATCGCGGCAACTCTGGCTGATGGGACCACCGCGCGAGCCGTGGAGGCCATGTTGTACCGATATCGCAAGCAGCTGGCCCAGGAAGGAAGGGAGCGCCGCGATGACCGATAACAAACCACTGGTCGAGATCGATGACCTCCTGACCCGATCTTCACTGGGAGAAACCGGTGTCGAGTCGACGTGCGCCCGTGTTCCTGATGACTCGGTCGCCGGTGTTCTGCGGCGCCTGGCGGCCGAGCGGATCCTCGACGCCCTCGACCCATTCCCCGATGACGCGCCCGATTACGCACCGGAGGAGGAGTACATCGTCCCCGACGACTCGGCGACATGGCTGTAACCGGTTCCCCGGACGGGCCCTTCGACCGCCGTCTCCACAAGGAGACACGGGCCGAAGGACGAGCCGCACAGAGTGCAGCCCTGGCCGTGCCCACACGCGCCGGTGCCCTTTCGGTTGTTCGACCGCACGCTGGCTCCTACCGTCCCTCCCCGGCGTCGGCCGTATCGAGAAGCAGGGGTGGGCTGCATGCGCGGCAGGAAGTCGTGGCTGGAGGCGTTGCGGGTTCTACGGGATCTGGAGAAGGACGCTGAGTGGGGCTGGGTGCTGGCGGGGGAGTTGTCGCTGCGTCAGCATCGGGCGGTGGAGGACGCTGCCGGGCGGGGGCTGGTGGAGCTGGCTGACGGGGAGATGCGGGCGGAGCTGTCCGCGTACGAGGACCGGGCCATCCGGTGGGCGGCCCGTCTGTCCCCGCAGGGCCACGATGTGCTGGCCTACACCCATGCCGGCCCCGTCCCCGCCGTGCAGAACCAGGCACCGGCGAAGGGGGGAGCGATTGATCGAGCTGTACCGCAAGGAGCTGGAAGCGCTGAGCCTGTATGTGCACATCGCAGATCAGCTGCGAAGGCCGCCGGTCGAGGGCCTGGCGGAGCGGGTGCGCATCGCCAGGCCAGCTGGGCAACCGCTGGTTGCTGCGCCTCAATGAGAAGCAGTCACCCCACCCATCGACGCCGACGACAACTATGCCGTCGAACTGCAGGTCCGCGTGATGGATGTCCTCGGCATCTTCATCGCCGATCAGCTCGACCGCATCCACGAGCGTTTTCGTTCCCGATGAGGCCGAGCTGATCTCCGCTCTGGCTCACGGCACTGTGCTGCCCGAGCCTCGCGCACGAATCCTCGCCTCCGCCTTCGGCTACTTCAGGCTGGGGGAGTCCGACGCTGCGGCGTGCGTTGCCCTGCCCCAGGTCGAGCAGCTCCTCAGACAGCTCCTGTGCCCACGAGTCCCGACCGTGTCCGTGGCCAAGGGGCAGACACTCGGCACCGTCGACCAACTGGGAGGCCTCATCCGCAGCATGCCGGCTGCCGGATACCCTGCGGATTGGAGCCGCGCCCTGGAAACTCCTCCTCGTCGACCCCGACCGCGGCATGAACCTGCGCAACAACATCTGCCACGGCTTGATCGACACCCCACCCAAGCACCGCGTCGCGCTCATCCTCCAGGCCGCGGTGTTTCTGCTCAGCCACGCCCACGGACATCGAACCCTCGCGCCCCTCGCCCAACCCGCTCCCTGACTGTCCGGCCAAGCTGAGCCGACAGCGCTGGCGTGCTCGGCCAGTTCGACGGCGTCAGCCTGGTCGAGTCGGCGCTGGCTGCGTGCGCGGACGGCCACGCTGTGCACTGCCAGCCTGTTCCTGCGGGGCCTTGTCCCGAGACGGGCCGGCCGCCGCATCACGCA
Organism: Streptomyces sp. NPDC004561; assembly: GCF_053602155.1. Lineage (NCBI taxonomy): Bacteria > Bacillati > Actinomycetota > Actinomycetes > Kitasatosporales > Streptomycetaceae > Streptomyces > Streptomyces sp. NPDC004561. The sequence continues at coordinate 173 of NZ_JBSGDB010000120.1, read as the reverse complement.
AGACGGCACGCCCACGCTTGACCGCTTGTCAGCCGCCCCTGCAGGCCGGCAGCCGCCGCGGGCCCGGGCATCCTTGTCTGTGAACCGCCCCGACTCGAATAGAGACTCGATTTCATGAAAGGATCGAGTCATGGCACGACCTTCCCGTTACCCGCTTGAGCTCCGCCGCCGTG
>NZ_JBSGDB010000119.1:0-21027 GCF_053602155.1 Streptomyces sp. NPDC004561 | reverse complement strand
AGGCCCCCGGCTCGGCGATCCAGTAGATCTGCCGGACGGTCTGCGCCCTGCCCAGCACCGGCCGGCCGGCGGCCCGCGCGTCCCCGGCAGCCGGGGTCAGCCCGTCCGGCACGACCGTGGCGCTGCCCGGCGCCTCGTAGGTGTAGAAGCCGCGCCCGGACTTGCGGCCGGTCAGACCGGCCTCGCTGAGCTGCTTGAGGATGGGCGCGGGCGCGTGCAGCCGGTCGCGGGACTCGGCGTACATGGCCTCCAGGACGGTCCGCGCGGTGTCGATGCCGATCAGGTCGAGCAGGGCGAGGGGGCCCATCGGCAGGCCGCAGCCGAGCCGCATCGCCGCGTCGATGTCCTCACGGGAGGCGTACCTGGCCTCGTACATCGCGGCGGCCTGGTTGAGGTAGCCGAAGAGCAGCCCGTCCGCGACGAAGCCGGGGCGGTCGCCGACCGAGACCGGCTCCTTGCCCAGCTCGATCGCGAGGTCCGTGACCGCGGCGACGACCTGCGGGGCGGTCAGCACGGAGGAGACGATCTCGACCAGCCGCATCGCCGGCGCCGGGTTGAAGAAGTGCAGGCCGAGCACCCGCTCGGGGCGGGCCGAGTCGGCGGCGAGGCGGGTGACGGACAGCGCGTTGGTGCCGGTCGCGAGGATCGTGCCGGGGCGGACGATGCCGTCCAGCTCGCGGAAGATCTGGTGCTTGATCTCGTACGACTCCGGGACCACCTCGATGACGAGGTCCGCGTCGGCCGCCGCGCCGAGGTCGGTGGAGGTGCGGATCCGGGCCAGGGCGCCGGCGCGCTCCTGCTCGGTGAGCCGGCCGCGCTCCACGCAGCGGGCGGTGGAGGCCTCCAGGGCGGCGAGCGCCTTCGCGGCCTGGGCCTCGCTGATGTCGATGCCGATCACCTTGCGCCCGGCCTTCGCGAGGACCTCGGTGATACCGGTGCCCATGGTGCCGAGACCGACGACGGCGATCGTCTTGAGCGGGGACAGAGGGGTGTCGGACAGGGGAGTGGCCATCGCGGGACTCCAGAGAATGAGGGTGACGACGAGGAGCGCGCCGGGTGCGCCGAAGGCGCACCACGGTGCGGAGAGGAGTGCGGGTGTTGCCGGGCTGCGAGCGCACACGCCCGGTGCCGGTGCCGCGGGCGCGCACACGCCCGGCAGCGGCGATGTTCCGACCGGCCCTGTCCCGGAGCCGGGTCGTACTGCGGTACAAGGAGTACCGAACCGACCACTTCCCCACGGCCCGAAGGCGTGGGGGGTGTCCCCAGCGGCGGCCGCGTCACCAGACCGTCGCCAGCGGAACTGCGAGGGGGTTACCTCGCTCGAATGAGCTTAACTCGCGGGTAACGAGCGCGCTAGACCTGAGTCGGTCCTGACTTTGTGATCTGGCTCCCCCGGCGGGCGGGCCCCGCCTACGCTGGTGTTCGTGGACGAAGAGTTGCGATCGCTCACGGAGCGCGTACGGCAGGAGTCGCGCGGCTCGGCGGCGTTCGACCGCCTGCAGGCGACCGAGGACCACGACGAACTGGCGGAGGTGCTCACCGCGCCCGGACAGCCGCTGTGGGCCAGGGAACTGGCCGCGTTCCGGCTCGGCCTCGTCGGCGACCGGCGGGCCTTCGAGTCCCTGGTGCTCCTGCTCAACCACCGCGACCCCCCGCGCTGCGCGTCCGCCGCGCACGCCCTGGCCCGCCTCGGCGACCCCCGCACCGCCCGCGCGGCCGCCGCCCTCGCCACCAACGAACTGCGCGTCGCCTACGCACTGCACCCGGTACGGCTCCTGGCGGGACTGCGCGCCCCCGAGTCCGTGCCCGCGCTGATCACCACCCTGGAACGCCGGCTGCGCCCGCACGACCCCTACCGCCGGGTCGCCCTCGCCTGCGTGGAGGGCCTGGGCACGCTCGGCGACCCCCGGGCCCGCCGCGTCCTGAAGGAGGCCCTCGCCCATCCGGCGCTCGCCCAGGCGGCGGTGCACGCGCTGGCACGGCTCCCGCAGGAGGAACAGGCCAGGTGACGCCGGGTCAGCCGGGCAGCTCCCTGGCGTAGCGCACCTCGGGCACCGGGACACCGTCCACCACGAACGGCTCCTCGGCGCCGTCCGGCCGGTAACCGGCGCGCTCGTAGAAGCGGCGGGCCGGGGCGTTGTCCTTGACCACCCAGAGCAGCATCCGCGGGTGGTCACGGCGCTGCCCTTCGGCCCGCTCCAGCAGCGTGCGCCCCACACCGCCCCCGATGTGCGCGGGGTTGACGTAGATCGCGTACAACTCGGCGTCCCCGGTGCGTACTTCACCGTCCCGGTACGGTCCGTGCGCCGCCCATCCCAGGACCTCGCCCGCCCGCTCGGCGACGAGGTTCACCACCGAGCCGTCACCCTGTGCGAACCGGGCCCGCATCCGCTCGGCGTCCCGAGCCGGGCTGAGCCCGTCGAGATACGCCTGCGGCATGAGCCCCTGGTAGGCGTGCCGCCATCCGCGGGCCCGGATCTCGGCGACGCGCTCGCAGTCCGCGAGGGTCATGTCCCGGACCGTCAGGGCGCTCACGCGGGCACCACGGCCAGCGCCTCTATCTCCATCAGGAACTCCGGGGCCACCAGCGCCGCCACCTGTACGGCCGAGGAGGCCGGGAGGCGGTCCTCGGGTATGTGGTCGGCGCGGGCCGCGCGGACGGCGGGCATGTGGGACATGTCCGTGACGAAGTACGTGAGTTTGACCACGTGTTCGAAGCCGGCCCCGGCGGCGGCCAGGCAGCGGCCCAGGTTCTCGAACACCTGGCGGGCCTGGGCCGCGGGGTCGCCCGGGCCGACCGGCTTGCCGTCCTCGTCCAGGGCCAGCTGGCCGGAGACGGCGACGAGGCGGCCGGTCGCCGAGACGACATGGCTGTACTGGGTCGCGGGCGCGACGCCGTCGGGGGCGGGAATCCGTGTGGGTTCCGTCATGGCTCCATGATGGACCACACCACTGACAACGCCCCTGACGGTCCGTCGGCCCACGCTCAGCGGCGGAAGCCCAGCAGGCCGTGGAGGGTCGATCCGCGGGAGGACGTCGAGGCCGCCTTCGCCGTGAGCGGCTTCGGGTCGGGGGACTTCTGGCAGACCGCGTCGGCCACGCCGGTGCCGCGCGGGACCGTGCCGTCGGCCAGATAGGCGGCCAGGTACCTGTCCAGGCAGGCGTTGCCGCTCAGGGTGATGCCGTGGTTGCCGCCGCCCTCCTCGACCACCAGGCTGGAGCGGGCCAGCAGATGATGGACCGTCACACCGCCGGCGTACGGGGTGGCCGCGTCGTTCGTCGCCTGGAACAGCAGCGCCGGCGGCAGCTTGCCGTTGGCGACGTTCACCGGCTTCGTGCGCTGGGCCGGCCAGAACGCGCACGGCGCGTTGTACCAGGCGTTGTTCCAGGCCATGAAGGGCGACTTCGCGTACACCGCCCAGGTGTCGCGCTGCCAGCGCGCCCAGTCGTGCGGCCAGGAGGTGTCCCGGCACTGCACGGCGGTGTACACGCTGTAGCCGTTGTCGCCGGAGGCGTCCACCTTGGCGAAGTTCCGGTACGCCTCCACCAGTGGGCCGGTGTCCTTGCCGTGGACGTAGGCGGAGAACGCCGAGGCGAGGTAGGGCCAGTAGCCGTTGTAGTACCCGCCGGGGATGAAGGTGTCCTCCAGTTCGGAGGCGCCGACCCTGCCGTCGGCCGGCTTCTTCGCCAGGGCGGCCCGCATCGCGTACCACTGGGCCGCGACCTTCTCGGGGTCCTTGCCGAGCCGGTACGTCGCGTCGTACTTGGCGATCCAGGCCATCAGCGCGCGCTGGCGGTCGTCGAAGGCGTAGTCCTGGCCGACGTTGTCGCCGTACCAGACGCCGGTCGGGTCGACGATCGAGTCCAGCACCAGACGGCGGACCCGCTCGGGGTGGAGCTTGGCGTACACCGCGCCGAGGTAGGTGCCGTAGGAGTAGCCGAAGTAGTTGATCTTCTGCGCGCCGAGGGCCTGGCGGACGGAGTCCATGTCCTCGACCGTGCTGACGGTGTCGATGTACGGCAGCACATCGGCGTACCGGCGGGCGCAGGCGGCGGCGAAGGACTTCGCGCGCTGGAGGTTCGCCTGTTCCAGCGCCGCTGTGGCCGGCACGGTGTCCACGCGCGCCGGCTTGAAGTGGCCGGGCTCGCAGTCCAGGGCCGGGGTGCTCCGGCCGACCCCGCGCGGGTCGAAGCCGATGACGTCGTACTGGGCCGCCACGCTCCTGGGCAGCGCGGAGGCCACGAACCCGGCGAGGGTGAGCCCGCTGCCGCCGGGGCCGCCGGGGTTGACCAGCAGCGGGCCCTGGGAGGTCCTGGCCGTGTGCGGAACGCGGGACAGGGCGAGCGTGATCTGCGGGCCGGCCGGGTTCGCGTGGTCCAGCGGCACCTTCAGGGAGGCGCACTGCAGGGTCGGGTAGTCGCCGGTGCCGCACTTCTTCCAGTCGAGGTGCGCCGCCGGGGCGGCCTGCGCGGGAGCGGCGGTGACCGAGCCCGCGACCATGGCGGCGGCCGCGCACAGCAGGGCTGCGCGAGTTCTCATGGGTCCTCCCGGGACGGAGGGTTTCGGCGAACCGCGAGGATCACGGTTCTCGCCGGATCGTCCCGGAATCGGGGCCCTGAAGAACGCGTTGCGGCGATAGTTGACCCAATTGGGCCGAGGGTTGCCCCCTAACGCTCCCCGGAGCGCTCTCACATGAGCGTGAGCTGAGTCGGTTCCGATGCCTCCGCGGGCCCTGCCGGGGCGGCAGGGCGGATCCGGCGGGCCGTCCCCGCGCGCGTGGGCCCGATGCCGTACTCCTGTGCCAGTTCGTGCACCTGACGGGTGATCCGGCGCTGGTACCACTTGGGCGCGTAGGCGCCCTCCGCGTACAGCCGCTCGTAGCGCCGCACCAGGTGCGGGTGGTGCTCGCCGAGCCAGGCCATGAACCACTCGCGCGCCCCGGGACGCAGATGCAGCACCAGCGGGGTCACCGAGGTGGCCCCGGCCGCCGCGACGGCCCGTACCGTCTCCCGCAGTTGGGCCGGATGGTCGCTCAGGAACGGGATCACCGGCGCCATCAGCACCCCGCACCCGATGCCGTGCTCGCCGAGGGTCCGTACGACGTCCAGCCGGCGCTCGGGCGCGGGCGTCCCCGGCTCCACCGTGCGCCACAGCGCGGTGTCCAGGAAGCCGACCGAGACCGAGATGCCCACGTCGGTGACCTCGGCCGCCCGGACCAGCAGATCGAGGTCGCGCAGGATCAGGGTGCCCTTGGTCAGGATCGAGAACGGGTTCGCGTGGTCGGTGAGGGCGGAGATGATGCCCGGCATCAGGCGGTAGCGGCCCTCGGCGCGCTGGTAGCAGTCGACGTTCGTGCCCATGGCCACGTGGTCGCCCTGCCAGCGGCGGGAGGCCAGCTGGCGGCGCAGCACCTCGGGGGCGTTCACCTTGACCACGATCTGGCTGTCGAAGCCGATGCCCGTGTCGAGGTCCAGATAGCTGTGGGTCTTCCTGGCGAAGCAGTAGACGCACGCGTGCGTGCAGCCGCGGTAGGGGTTGACCGTCCACTCGAACGGCATGCGCGAGGCGCCCGGCACCCGGTTCAGCACCGAGCGCGCCCGGACCTCGTGGAAGGTGATCCCGCGGAACTCGGGCGTGTCGAAGGTGACGGTGGTCACGGCGTCCGCGCCGAACAGCGCGGCCTCGGCCGCCCGCCCGTGCTCGGCGGCCGTCCCGGCCCGTCCTGCCGCTGCGGACTCCACGGAGTCCACGGTCTCCACGGCGAGGTTCTCCCAGCGCATGACCCCTCCTCGGTAGCACTGGGCCACAGAATAGAACATCTGTTCCCATGATCGTGCGGACCCCGATTTGAGGGGCCGGGCGCCGGGGTGGTTGGCTTTTCCCAACCCCGAGCAATCAGGTCCTGGAGGAACGCAATGGCGCAGGTCGAGGCCACTACGGAGCGGGTCGTCGCGGCGGACGCGGAGAAGGTGTTCGACGCCCTCGCCGACTACCGCGGCACACGGCAGAAGCTGCTGCCCGAGCACTTCAGCGAGTACGAGGTGCGCGAGGGCGGCGACGGCGAGGGCACCCTCGTCCACTGGAAGCTCCAGGCCACCAGCAAGCGGGTCCGGGACTGCCTCCTGGAGGTCAGCGAGCCCACCGACGGCGAGCTGGTCGAGAAGGACCGCAACTCGTCGATGGTCACCACCTGGCGGGTCACCCCGGCCGGCGAGGGCAGGTCCCGGGTCGTCGTCACCACCACCTGGAAGGGTGCCGGCGGCATCGGCGGCTTCTTCGAGAAGACGTTCGCCCCCAAGGGCCTCGGCCGGATCTACGACGCCGTGCTCGCCCGGCTCGCCGCCGAGGTCGAGAAGTAGGACCAAACCCCGGACGGTGAAGGGGCGTTGCGCCCCTTCACCGGTTCGGGTGGATCGCCCGGCGATCGGGGGCCATGCCGTAACTCGCCGCAGTTGTTCGCAGTTGTCGCCTTACGCGGGAAATGCGATCAGGTGTGACGAGGGAGCGGTATGGGCGGGACGACTCTGGTGGAGCACGAGCCGGCCGTGACCCCGGCGGAGGGGCCGGAGACCGCCCCCGCGCCGCCGCCTCCCGCGCCCGCCGCCCCGCTGGGCCCGCGCCGGGTGCGGCTGGTCTTCCTCGGGCTGATGCTGGCGCTGCTGCTGGCCGCCCTGGACCAGATGATCGTCGCCACCGCCCTGCCCAGGATCGTCGGCGAACTCCACGGCCTGGACCGGATGTCCTGGGCGATCACCGCCTACCTGCTCACCTCCACCATCGGCCTGCCCCTGTACGGCAAGCTCGGTGACCTGTTCGGACGCAAGGGCGTCTTCCAGTTCGCCATCGCCGTCTTCGTCGTCGGCTCCGCGCTCGCCGGCCGGGCCGGGAGCATGGACCAGCTGATCGCCTTCCGCGCGGTCCAGGGCGTCGGCGCGGGCGGGCTCATGATCGGTGTGCAGGCGATCATCGCCGACATCGTGCCGCCCCGGGAGCGCGGCCGCTACATGGGCCTGATCGGCGCCGCCTTCGGACTCGCCTCCGTCGCCGGGCCGCTGCTCGGCGGCTACTTCACCGACCACCTCTCCTGGCGCTGGTGCTTCTACGTCAACGTCCCCTTCGGCGTGGTCACCCTCGCCGTCGTCACCGTCGTCCTGAAGCTCCCGAGGCCGCGCACCCGTGGCCGGCTCGACGTGCTCGGCGCGCTGCTGCTCGCCGCCGCCTCCACCTGCCTGGTGCTGCTGACCAGTTGGGGCGGCACCGAGTACGCCTGGGGCTCGCGGGAGATCCTAGGCCTCGGCGCGGGCGCGCTGGCCGCCGTCCTCCTCTTCCTCGTCGCCGAGCGCTTCGCCGCCGAACCCCTCATCCCGCTGCGGCTGTTCCGGGACTCCGTCTTCAACGTCACCGGCCTGGTGGGCCTCGTGATCGGCGTCGCGCTGTTCGGCGCCGCCAGCTATCTGCCGACCTTCCTGCAGATGGTCGACGGGGCCAGCGCCACCGAGTCCGGGCTGCTGATGCTGCCCATGATGGCCGGGATCGTCGGCGCCTCGATCATCGGCGGGCAGCTCATCAGCCGCACCGGCCGCTACAAGGTCTTCCCCGTCCTCGGCGGCGCCGTCTCCGCCGCCGGCATGTGGCTGCTGTCCCGCCTGGAGGTGGACACCCCCCGGCTGCAGTACAGCATCTGGATGGCCGTCCTCGGCGCCGGCATCGGCATGGTGATGCCCGTACTCGTCCTCGCCGTGCAGAACTCCGTACGGCCCGCCGACCTCGGCACCGCCACCAGCGCCAACAACTACTTCCGGCAGATCGGCGGCAGCGTCGGCGCCGCCGTCTTCGGCACCCTCTTCGCCGACCGGCTCACCGCCGCCCTGCGCCGCGAGCTGCCCCCGCGCGCCGGCACCCGGCCGCCCGACCCCGAGTCCGTCACCCCGCAGCTCGTCCACGCGCTGCCCCCGGCCCTGCGCGACGCCTACGTCCGCGCCTACGCCGACGCGATGCCCCGGATCTTCCTCTACCTCGTCCCGGTGCTCGCCCTCGGTCTGCTCATCGCCTTCTTCCTCAAGGAGAAACCACTGGTGTCCCACAACACCGCCGAACCGGAGCCCGAGTCCGTGGCCGCCCCGATCCCGGGGGCCCGGTCGCCGCACACCGCCGGCATCCCCGTCTGCGGCACGGTGCAGCACCCCGACGGCACCGTGGTGCCCCGCGCGGCGCTCACCCTCATCGACGTCGCCGGAGCGCAGATCGGCCGGGGCGCCAGCGGCGAGGACGGGCGGTACGCGCTCAGCACGCCGGGCTCCGGGGCGTACGTGCTGATCGCCGCCGCGGGCGGCCACCAGCCGCAGGCCGTCTCCGTCACCGTCGGCGAACGGCCCGTCGAGCTCGACGTGGTCCTCGGCGGCGCCGGGCGCCTCGCCGGCAGCGTGCTCACCGCGGACGGCACCCCCGTGCGGGACGCCACCGTCACCCTCACCAACGTGCACGGCGAGGTGGTGGCCGCCACCCGCAGCGGGCGCGAGGGCGGCTACGTCATCACCGAGCTGGTCGCCGGCGAGTACACCCTCGCCGCCAGCGCCCCCGCCTTCCGCCCGGCCGCCCTCCCGGTCACCGTGCAGGCCTCCCGGGAGACCCGGCAGGACGTCGAACTCGCGGGCGGCGCCGTGCTGCGGGGCACCGTCCGGGCGAGCGGGGGCCGGCCCGTGGAGGAAGCGCGCGTCACGCTCCTCGACGCCGCCGGGAACGTCGTCGACACCCTCACCACCGGAGCGGACGGAACGTTCCGTTTCGTGGACCTGTCCTCCGGGGAGTACACGGTCATCGCCGCCGGCTACCCGCCGGTCGCCACCGTGCTCCAGGTCGCGGGCGGCGGCCGCACGGAACGCGATCTTCAGCTCGGTCACGAGGACTGAGGGGGGCGCCCGCAGGGCCCTGAGCTGCGCGCCGGTGCGATCTTGTGAAACCAATTCCAGGATTGCCACACATCGCCACCGGCCGCCGCCGTACCGTAGTGGCGGGCGGCACAGATCGTTTGCGAACAGCCGTGGGGAGAGAGGGCCTGGGCCATGGACCGTGGCAGCGAGCGGGACACAGCTCCCGGGCGTGGCGCCGGCGACACCGCGGCGGGCCGGATTCCGCTGGCTGTGGTCGTCGTCGACCGCGACGGCCTGGTGTCCCACTGGAGCAGCGGCGCGCGGCGCCTGTTCGGGGTGCCCAGAGAGGACGCCGTCGGGCACTCCGCGGCGGACCTACTGCCCGTCTCCGGCGCCCTCCCCGAGGACCTGCGGGACGATCCGATGCCGGACGCCTACGACGGGCTGGGCCCCGGCCTGGAGGCCTCGCTCGTCGGCCCCACCGCCTACGCCACGGCCGGCCGCGCCCGCATCTCCCCGCACCAGCGGGAGACCGACGCCGAACGGCTCGACGTGCTGTGGTGGGCCTACCCGCTGGTCGGCCCCGGCCCCGCCCGGCTGCTGGTGCTCGCCGCCGACGCCACCCGGCTGCGCGCGGAGCGCGGCTACGACGACGAGACCGCCGAACGCATCTCGCCCGGCTTCGCCCGCCACACCGAACTGCCCGCCTCCGACGAACTCGCGCGGCGCCTGCCGGAGATCCTGCCCAACATGGGCCCCGGGCTGAGCGGCCGCATCGTCGCCCAGGTCCTCGAACTCGGCTACCCGGTCCTGGAGTTCAGCCAGTTCGACCGGGTGCCGGTGACCCCGTACTGGGGCGTGCCCCGCCGCCCGGGACGCGCCGGCTCCCGCGTCGAGGCCGTCGTGCCGCAGCCCCGGGTGGCCGCGGCCGTCGTACCGGCCGGCGCCGAGCGGGACCTCGAGTACGCCGCCGTGCGCGAGCGGCTGGAGTTCCTCAACGAGGTCAGCTCCGGCATCGGCACCTCCCTCGACCTCGGCGAGACCATCCGCGAGGTCACCAGCGCCGCCGTGCCCCGGTTCGCGGACTTCGCCGGCACCCATCTGCGCGCGGCCGTCCTCGCGGGCGAGGGCTTCCCCGACGGGCCGCCGGACGCCAGCACCGTGATGTTCCGCGTGTGGGTCGAGCACAACGACGAACCGGGCCGCTGGGACGACACCGTGCCGGTCGGCGAGGCCTTCGCCTTCCCCGAGCACACCCCGTTCTACAAGTGCATGGTCACCGGCGAACCGGTCGTCGTCCCCAGGGTCACCGACGAGCTGAGCGAGCGTATCGCCGGCGAGTTCGAGAAGCGCGACCTCAGGCCGCTCATCGGCGGGCGCTCCCTGCTGATCGTGCCGCTCAAGGCGCGCAACGTCGTCCTCGGCTTCATGGTGCTGATGCGCCGTCCGGACCGGCCGGCCTTCGACGACATGGACCGCACCACCGGCGCCGAACTCGCCGCCCGCGCGGGCCTGGTGCTGGACAACGCCCGCATGTACACCTACCAGGAGAACGTCGCCGACACCCTGCAGGACAGCATGCTGCCGCAGGTGACCCCGCGGATGGCCGGCTGCGACGTCGCCACCCGCTATCTGCCGGGCACCCGGCTCGGCCGGATCGGCGGCGACTGGTTCGACACCATCAAGCTGTCCGGCTCGCGCACCGCCCTCGTGGTCGGGGACGTCATGGGCCACGGCCTCAACTCGGCCGCCATGATGGGCCAGTTGCGCACCGCCGTACAGACCATGGCCGCCATGGAGACCCCGCCCGCCCAGCTTCTGCGCAACCTCGACGACCTCGCCCGCAGGCTCGGCGACAACTACCTCGCCACCTGTCTGTACGCGGTGTACGACCCGATCCGCGGCGAGCTGCACCTCGCCAACGCCGGGCACATCCCGCCGGTGCTGGTGCGCGCCGAGGACGGCGGCAGCGAACTGCTCGAGCTGCCCACCGGCGCCCCCATAGGCGTCGGCGGCGTCCCCTTCGAGGCCACCCGGATCGAGGTCGCTCCCGGCGACCGGCTGGTGCTGTGCACCGACGGCCTGGTCGAGGTGCGCGGCTCCGACATCGGCGAGGGCCTCGCCGCGCTCTGCGAGTCCGCCGCGCACCCCGCCGCCTCCATGGACGACGCCTGCGACACCATCATCCGCGCCCTGAACACCCGCGGCGGGCGCAAGGACGACGTCGCCCTGCTCATGGCCCGCCTCAACGGCATCCCCGACGACCACGTCGCCGAATGGAGCCTCGGCGCCGATCCGCGCGAGGTGGGCCGGGCCCGTGGCCTGGTCCGCGACCGGCTGCTCGCCTGGGGGCTGCCGCAGGCGGTGGAGACCGCCCGGCTGCTGGTCAGCGAGGTCGTCACCAACGCGATCCGGCATGCCGGCAGCGACCGGATCGGGCTGCGGGTGGTCCGCACCGACGCGCTGCTGTTCGAGGTCACCGACGACGAACCGGCCCTGCCCGCCATGCTCGGCGCCGGCCCCGCCGACGAGTCGGGCCGCGGTCTGCGCGTGGTCAGCCGGCTCGCCCGCGAGTGGGGCGCCAGCGCCACCGGGCACCGCAAGACCGTCTGGTTCGAGCAGGGCCTCACGGGCAACCGCTGAACGCGGGGGCGCGGGGGCTGCTTCGCGCGCCCCCGCGCATGTCCGGGGTCCGTACTTCTGATGAAGGTGCCCCCTCACCTCTTGCCCGCTCCCCGGTCCCCGCGATATTCCGATCACGGAACCGACCGTTGGGGAGATCGCATGAACGTCTCGGAGAACTACCGCAGCGCGTGGGAGAGTTACTGGCGCGAGACCTCCGACGCCCCGGGTGAGGCCATCTGGGACTCGGACCCCTCGCTGAGCGCCGAGCCGCACACCGCGCTGTTCCTGCCGCACGCGGACCCGGCCCGTACCGTCGTCGACCTCGGCTGCGGCAACGGTACCCAGACCCGTTATCTGGCCACCCGGTTCGCGCGCGCCGTCGGTGTCGACCTCTCGCACGCCGCCGTCGAGCACGCCCGCCGCGCCGCGGACGGCCAGGCCGTCGAGTTCCAGCAGCTCGACCTGACCGACGCCGACGCCGTACGCGTCCTGCACGACCGGCTCGGCGACAGCAACGTCTACATGCGGGCCGTCATCCACCAGAGCGAGCCGCAGGCACGGGGCGCGGTCGCCGCCGCCGTCGCCGAGATCGTCGGCGGTGAGGGCCGGGCGTTCGTCGTGGAACTCACCTCCGGTTCCCGGGACGTGCTGAAGCACGCCGCGTCCCAGTCGGGCGGCCCGGGGCCCAAGCTGCAGCGCGTCTTCCACCACGGTCTCAAGCCCGCGGACGCGGACGACGAAGAGATCCCGCGCCTGCTCGGCGAGGCCGGTCTGTCGGTCCTCGTGAGCGGCGAGACCACCGTGCCGCAGACCGAGTACCTGACCGACGGCACCCGTATCGACCTGCCCGCGCGCTGGTTCGTGCTGGCCGGGAAGTAGGAAGCAGGCGCACGGCGGATGCCCACGGGATGCGCGGGGCGGCCCCCGCCGAGCGGACCGTGAGCCGCGAGACGCGCACCTCCGGCCGCTACCGCCGCACCAGGTCACTGCCGTACCGGACCTCCGTCGAAGGCGGGCGCTTGGCGATCCGGGTCAGGCGGCGAAGCGGCCGGTGACCGGTTGCCGCCAGGTCGTAGCCTGGCCGCTCCCCGGCGCGTAACGTGCGCAGCATGAAGATCCTCATCAGTGCCGACATGGAGGGGGCCACCGGCGTCACCTGGCCGGCCGACGTGCTGCCGGGGACGCCGCAGTGGGAGCGGTGCCGGTCGATGTTCACCTCCGACGTGAACGCCGCCGCGGAGGGCTTCTTCGACGGCGGCGCCGACCAGGTGCTCGTCAACGAGGCCCACTGGAGCATGCGCAACCTGCTGCTGGAACGGCTCGACCCGCGCGTCGAGATGCTCACCGGGCGGCACAAGTCGCTGTCCATGGTGGAGGGCGTCCAGCACGGCGACGTGGACGGTATCGCCTTCGTCGGCTACCACGCGGGCGCCGGCATGGAGGGCGTCCTCGCCCACACCTACCTCGCCAACCAGATCACCGGGGTCTGGCTCGACGACGTCCGCGCCAGCGAGGGCCTGCTCAACGCCCGCGTCGTCGCCGAGTACGGCGTCCCCGTGGTGCTCGTCACCGGTGACGACGTGGCCTGCGAGGACGCGCTCGGCTACGCGCCCGAGGCGCTGAAGGTCGCCGTCAAGGACCATGTGTCGCGGTACGCGGCGGTGTGCCGGACCCCTGCCCGGACCGCCGCCGACATCCGCGCCGCCGCCAAGGAGGCCGCCCGCCTCGCCGTACGGCACGAACCCGTCCAGGACGGGCCCTGCACGGTCGCCCTGGAGTTCGACGCCGAGCACCTGGCGATGGCCGCGACCGTCGTCCCTGGGGTCGCGCGGACCGGGGAGCGGAAAGTGGCGTACACCAGCGCCACCATGTACGAGGGGATCCGCACGTTCAAGGCGGTCACCACGATCGTCTCCGCCGCCGTGGAGGAGCAGTATGGCTGACCAGCAGTCCCTCGACGAGGTCGTGGAGTTCACCTCCGGCCTGATCCGGATCGACACCACCAACCGGGGCGGCGGGGACTGCCGGGAGCGGCCCGCGGCCGAGTACGCGGCCGAGCGGCTGGCCGGGGCCGGGCTGGAACCGCTGCTGCTGGAACGCACCCCGGGCCGCACCAACGTCGTCGCCCGGATCGCGGGCACCGACCCGTCCGCCGACGCGCTGCTGGTCCACGGGCACCTGGACGTGGTGCCCGCCGAGGCCGCCGACTGGAGCGTGCCCCCGTTCTCCGGCGAGATCCGGGACGGAGTGGTGTGGGGGCGGGGCGCCGTCGACATGAAGAACATGGACGCGATGATCCTCGCGATCGTCAGGTCCTGGGCCCGGCAGGGCGTACGGCCCCGCCGGGACATCGTCGTCGCGTTCACCGCCGACGAGGAGGCCAGCGCCGAGGACGGCTCCGGGTTCCTCGCGGACGAGCATCCCGAGCTGTTCGAGGGCTGCACCGAGGGCGTCGGCGAGTCCGGCGCCTTCACCTTCCACGACGGCGCCGGCCGGCAGATCTACCCGATCGCGGCGGGGGAGCGCGGCACCGGCTGGCTGAAGCTCACCGCGCGCGGCCGGGCCGGGCACGGCTCCAAGGTGAACAAGGAGAACGCGGTGACCCGGCTCGCCGCCGCCGTCACCCGCATCGGCGAGCACGAGTGGCCGCTGCGGCTCACCCCGACCGTGCGGGCCGCGCTCACCGAACTCGCCGCCCTGTACGGCATCGAGGCGGACTTCCGGAACGTGGACCGGCTGCTGGAGAAGCTCGGCCCGGCGGCCAAGCTCGTCGAGTCGACCGTCCGCAACAGCGCCAACCCGACCATGCTGGACGCCGGTTACAAGCTCAACGTCATCCCCGGCGAGGCCGTCGCCCATGTGGACGGGCGGTATCTGGCGGGTGGCGAGGAGGAGTTCACCGCCACCCTGGACCGGCTCACCGGCCCGGACGTGACCTGGGAGTTCGCGCACCGGGAGGTGGCCCTGCAGGCGCCGGTGGACACGGCCACCTTCGCCCTGATGCGGGCCGCCGTCGAGGAGTTCGCCCCCGAGGGGCACGTGGTGCCGTACTGCATGTCGGGCGGCACGGACGCCAAACAGTTCTCCCGGCTCGGCATCACCGGATACGGTTTCACTCCGCTGAAGCTGCCCGAAGGCCTCGACTACCAGGCGCTGTTCCACGGCGTGGACGAGCGCGTGCCCGTGGAGGCCCTGCACTTCGGCGTCCGTGTCCTCGACCGCTTCCTGCGGACGGCCTAGACGATGGGGGACGAGATGCGGAAGGCACCGTTCGGTTCGTGGCCCTCGCCCGTCGACGCGGCGCTGGCCGCCGCGCACGACGGACGGCCGGACTGGGTGGGGATCGTCGGGGACGAGACCTGGTGGACCGAACCCCGCCCGGCCGAGGGCGGCCGCCGGGCCCTGGTGCGCCGCCGGGCCGACGGGACCGAGGAGACCCCGCTGCCCGCCCCCTGGAACGTGCGCAGCCGGGTCATGGAGTACGGCGGCCGGCCCTGGTGCGGAGCGGTGCTCGACGGCCGGCCGCTCCTGGTCTTCGCGCACTTCGCCGACCAGCGGCTGTACCGGTACGAGCCCGGTGGCGAGCCGCGCCCGCTCACCCCCGTGTCCCCGGTCGGCGGCGGACTGCGCTGGGCCGACCCCCAGGTGGACCCGGAACGCGGCGAAGTGTGGTGTGTACTGGAGGAGTTCACCGGGGAGGGCCCGGGTGACGTGCGGCGCGTTCTGGCCGCCGTACCGCTGGACGGCTCGGCCGCCGAGGACCGCGGCGCAGTCCGTGAACTCACCGACGGCCGGCACCGGTTCGTCACCGGCCCCCGGCTGTCGCCCGACGGCCGGCGGGCGGCCTGGCTCGCCTGGGACCATCCGCGCATGCCGTGGGACGGCACGGAGCTGCTGGTGGCCGAGGTCGGGGACGACGGCACCCTGAGCGGCGCGCACACGGCCGCCGGCGGACCGCAGGAGTCCGTCGCACAGGTGGAGTGGGCCGCGGACGGCCGGCTGCTGTACGCGAGCGACCGCAGCGGCTGGTGGAACCTGTACCGCGAGGGCACCCCGCTGTGCCCGCGCGAGGAGGAGTTCGGCGGGCCCCTGTGGCAGGTCGGCCTGCGCTGGTTCGCGCCGCTGGACAACGGCCTGGTCGCGGTCGTCCACGGCCGGGGATCGACCGTGCTCGGGATTCTCGACCCCGAGTCCGGCGAGGTCGTCGACGCCGCCGGACCGTGGACCGAGTTCACCGGCAGCCTGGCCGCCCAGGGGCAGCGGGTCGTCGCGGTCGGCGCCAGCCCGCGCACCGCGTACGAGGTGGTCGAGCTGGACACCGCCACCGGCCGGGCCGGTGCGGTCGGCGCCCGGCACGAGGACCCCGTCGACCCGTCGTACTACCCTGAACCGCAGATCCGTGTCTTCAACGGCCCGGACGGCCGCGAGGTGCACGCCCACGTCTATCCGCCGCACCACCCCCGACGGGCCGCGCCCGACGGCGAGCTGCCGCCCTACGTCGTCTGGGCCCACGGCGGCCCCACCAGCCGGGTGCCGCTCGTGCTGGACCTGGAGATCGCCTACTTCACCTCGCGGGGCATAGGGGTCGCCGAGGTGAACTACGGCGGCTCCACCGGGTACGGGCGGGCCTACCGCGAGCGGCTGCGCGAGCAGTGGGGCGTGGTCGACGTCGAGGACTGCGCGGCCGTCGCCCGCGCCCTCGCCGACGAGGGCACCGCCGACTCCGGCCGGCTCGCGATCCGGGGCGGCAGCGCCGGCGGCTGGACCACCGCCGCCTCGCTGACCACGACCGACGTCTACGCCTGCGGGACCGTCATCTACCCGGTCCTGGACCTGGCGACCTGGGGCCCGGGGGAGACCCACGACTTCGAGTCCCGCTACCTGGAGTCGCTGGTGGGCCCGATCGACGAGGTGCCGGCCCGGTACGCCGAGCGCTCGCCGACCGCCCACGCCGACCGGCTCACCGCGCCCTTCCTGCTCCTCCAGGGCCTGGACGACGTCATCTGCCCGCCCGCCCAGTGCGAGCGCTTCCTCGCCCGGATCGCGGGCCGGCGCGTGCCGCACGCCTACCTCACCTTCGAGGGTGAGGGGCACGGCTTCCGGCGGGCCGACACCATGATCCGCGCCCTGGAGGCCGAACTGTCCCTGTACGCCCAGGTGTTCAAGCTGGACGTGCCCGGTGTCCCGAGACTGGAGCTGCACACGTGAACCGACTCACGCGCCCGGAGCGGCTGGCCCCCGGCGCCCGGGTGGCCGTCGTCGCCCCCAGCGGTCCGGTGCCCGAGGACCGGCTCCAGGCGGGACTCGACGTGCTGCGCGGCTGGGACCTCGACCCGGTCGTGGCGCCCCATGTGCTGGACCGGCACGCCGAGTTCGGCTACCTGGCCGGCGCCGACGCCGACCGCGCGGCCGACCTCCAGAACGCCTGGTGCGACCCGTCCGTCGCCGCCGTGCTGTGCGCCCGCGGCGGCTACGGGGTGCAGCGCATGATCGACCTGCTCGACTGGGACGCGATGCGGGCGGCCGGCCCGAAGGTCTTCGTCGGCTTCAGCGACATCACCGTCCTGCACGAGGCGTTCGCCACGCGCCTCGGCCTGGCCACGCTGCACGGGCCGATGGCGGCGGGGATCGACTTCGTCAAGAACGCCCGCGCCCAGGACCACCTGCGGGCCACGCTCTTCGCGCCGGAGTCGGTCCGCACCATCGTCTCCGGCGGCACGGCCCTCGTCCCCGGCAGGGCGCGGGGCGTGACCCTCGGCGGCTGTCTGTGCCTGCTGGCCGCCGAGTGCGGCACCCCGCACGCCCGCCGGTCCGCCGACGGCGGGCTGGTGTGCCTGGAGGACGTGGGCGAGGAGACGTACCGACTGGACCGGTATCTGACCCAGCTCCTGCGCGCGGGCTGGTTCGAGGGGGTGCGCGGGGTGCTGCTCGGCTCGTGGGAGAGCTGCCCGGACTACGCGGAGGTGCGGCCGCTGCTCGCCGACCGGCTCGGCGGACTGGGCGTGCCCGTCGTGGAGGCGTTCGGGTTCGGGCACTGCGAGGGCGCGTTGACGATCCCGTTCGGCGTCTCCGCCCAACTCGACGCCGACACCGCGACCTTGACGCTGGACGAGCCCGCGCTGCGCTGACCGGCCGGCACGGAGCCCGGGTCCGAGCGGCGCGCGGCGACGCGGGCCCGTCCCGGCAGCCGCCGGGGGCGGTGACGCGTAGGCTGGCCGGATGCCGCACACCGCATCCCGCTACCTCGCCGAGGGCCCCCGCGTGGGCATCCGTCACTTCACCCCCGAGGACGGCCCCGAGTTCGTCGCGCGCGCCCGGGAGAGCAAGGACCTGCACCGGCCGTGGCTGTTCCCGCCGGACAGCGACGAGGCCTACGCCGCCTACGCCGGCCGGCTGATCGACGACCCGACGAAGGCCGGCTTCCTGGTGTGCGAGAAGGACAACGGGGACCTCGCCGGATTCATCAACATCAACAACATCGTCCGGGGCGGCTTCCAGTGCGGCGCCCTCGGCTACGGCGCGTTCGCGCACGCCGCGGGGCGCGGCCTGATGCGCGAGGGCCTGGACCTGGTGATCGGCTACGCGTTCGGCCCGCTGGGCCTGCACCGGCTGGAGATCAACGCCCAGCCCGAGAACGCCGCCTCCGCCGCGCTCGCCCGGGGCGCCGGCTTCCGGCTGGAGGGCTTCTCACCGGACATGATCTACATCGACGGAGCCTGGCGGGACCATGAACGCTGGGCGCTCACGGCCGAGATGCGCGCCGCCGGCTGATCGTCTCCCGGCGGCGGGCGGCGCCTTTGCGCAATCCTGACCAGCACGTCCCCTGGCCGAGTCAGCGCGGGCCGGGTTCCATGGTGATCGTGACGAGGATCCGACGTGAGGTACTGACCCTGCCCGCCGCGCAATTGGGCCCGGACAACCCCCTGCCCCCGCTGCGCCCGCTCGACGAGGTCCACCGCATCGACGACCGCGACCGGGACGGCATGCCCCGGGACATGGTCCGCCAGCTGGGCCTGGAACCGCTGCACAGCCTGCTGCCGGTCCGCGTCCGCGACGGCTACGACAGAACCCGCGGGACCCGGTCGCTCGACGCCCTGGTGATCGAGAACGACCGGCTGCGCGCCACCGTCCTGCCCGGCCTCGGCGGCCGGATCGCCTCCCTGGTCCATCTGCCCACCGGACGCGAACTCCTCTACCGCAACCCGGTGTTCCAGCCCGCCAACTTCGCCCTCAGCGGCGCCTGGTACTCCGGCGGCATCGAATGGAACATCGGCGCCACCGGCCACACCACCCTCTCCTGCGCCCCGTTGCACGCCGCCCGCGTCCCCGCCCCGGACGGCGGGGAGATGCTGCGCCTGTGGGAGTGGGAGCGGCTGCGCGACCTCCCCTTCCAGGTCGACCTTTGGCTGCCGGAGGGCTCCGACTTCCTTCACGTCGGCGTCCGCGTCCGCAACCCCCACGAGCGGCCCGTGGCCACCTACTGGTGGTCCAACATCGCCGTGCCCGAGGAGGTCCGGGTGCTGGCCCCGGCCGAGGAGGCCTGGCACTTCGGTTATGAGCGCCGGCTGCGCCGGGTGCCCGTCCCGTCGTACGACGGCATCGACCGCACCCGCCCGCTCAACAGCCCCTACGCCGCCGACTACTTCTACGAGGTGCCCGACGACCGCCGCCGCTGGATCGCCGCGCTGGACGCCGCCGGACACGGGCTGGTGCAGACCTCCACCGACGGCCTGCGCGGCCGCAAGCTCTTCGTCTGGGGCAGCGGACCCGGCGGACGCCGCTGGCAGGAGTGGCTGACCGAGCCCGGCACCGGCGGCTACTGCGAGATCCAGGCCGGCCTCGCCCGCACCCAGCTGGAGCACGTCCGGCTGGAGGCCGAGAGCGAGGTGTCCTGGCTGGAGTCGTACGGACCGCTCGACGCGTCGCCCGAGGGGGAGTGGGCCGACGTCGTCCGGGGAGCCGAGGAGCGGCTGGCGGCGGTGCTGCCGCGCGCCCGGGTCGACGAGGCGTACGCGGCGTGGCGGCCCTGCGCCGACGCCGAGCCCGGCGAGATCCTGGCCACCGGCTCCGGCTGGGGCGCGCTCGAAGTGCTCAGGGCCGACTGGAAGCTGCCGGGCACCCCGTTCGCCGAGTCCACCCTCGCAGAGGACCAGGCGCCCTGGCGGGAGCTGCTGCGCACCGGATCCCTGCCGGAGCCGCGCCGGGTACGGCCGCCCGGCGAGACCCTGGTCGCCCCGCACTGGCGGGACATGCTGGAGACCGCGCCCGCCACCCCGCACACCGAGTACCACCTCGGCGTCGCCCAGTGGCACGCCGGAGACCGCGCGCAGGCCGTCCGCAGCTGGGAGCGGGCGCTGCCGCTGGCACCCTCGCTGTGGCCGTTGCTGCGCTGCCTGGCCGTCGCCGACCAGGAGGCCGGACACCACGAGCGGGCCGCCGAACGGTACGCGGACGCCTTCGACGACCTGTGCCGCGAACGGCGCGACGACGGCGAGACCTGGACCGCCGCCGTGGCCGGGCTCGGTCGCGAGACCCTCGAAGCGCTGCTCCGGGAGGCCCGGACGGCGGACGCCCGGGCCGTGTGGGAACGGCTGCTGCCGGCCGTCCGCCGGCGCGGCCGGTTCCGGCTGCTGGAGGCCGAGCTGCTGCTGGCCGAGGGCCGGCGCGCCGAGGCCCGGACCGTCTTCGACGAGGGCTTCGAGGTCGCCGACCTCAGGGAGGGCGCGGACGCGATCGACCGGCTGTGGGCCCGGCTCACCGACGAACCCCTGCCCGCGCGCCACGACTTCCGGATGCGGCCGGACACGGCCTGAGCGGTCAGCCCCGCTGGTCCACGTACTCGAAGATCGAACCGTCCGGATGCCGCGCGATCAGATTGCGACCCACCGGCGTCGGAACCGGCCCCGCGACGATCTGGGCGCCGAGTTCCGTCAGCAGCCGGTGGGCCTCCTCCACGTCCTTCACGGCGATGGTCGCGGCCACCTTGCGCAGGACCTCCAGCTCCTCCTCGGGTCCGCTCATCAGCAGGAACGACCCCACCGCGGCCACCTGCACCCCGCCGCGCCCGAAGCGCAGCGCTCTGCCGCCGGCCAGACGCTCGTAGAAGGGGATCGCGGTTTCGAGGTCGTCGACGCAGATGCGCAGCGAGGCGCCCAGAATCTCCATGCGCACGAGCCTAGTTGGCGTGGCGGCGGCCGTGCAGGGCGCGGACGTTACCCGTCCGGTCCACCGGGTATCCGCAGTACATGGACCGTTTGGATCACCTGGAACATCTGGACAAGCACCTTGTCGAAGAGCTGGCACAGGTGGCACGCGAGACGGTACGCGAGGAACTGCGCGAGCAGACCCGCAAGCAACGCCGCACCGCCATGCTCTACGCCGCTTCCGGCGCCGCCGCCCTGTACGCGGGCGCCGGGGTGGCCCTAGCCGTGGGCCTCGCCCTGGCGATCGGCCTGGCTTGCGCGTGCTGCGTGGGAGGGGAGTGTGGCCCGTGACGGTCCAGGCGGTGGACAGAGGCGGTGTGCGGCTGTC
>NZ_JBSGDB010000118.1:0-21027 GCF_053602155.1 Streptomyces sp. NPDC004561 | reverse complement strand
ATACTCTGCTCGCCACAACAAGCAACTGATCATGCGTTGCGACGATGCCTGGAATCCGCCCATGAGGGGGAGGAGTCACGAAGTCCCTGACGAACTGCACCGCGTCGCGGTCCATGCGCAGTTGGTCGGGGTTCATGGTGCCGCCGGGCAGGAGCAGGGCGTGGTAATCGTCGACGGAGGCGTCGGCGACCAGACGGTCCACGGGAAGGTTCCTGCCGCGTTGAGGTCCAACTGGCGGGCCTGGATCTCGCCGGGATGGAGCGAGACGATCTCGGTCTTCGCCCCTGCGCCCTGCAGCGCACCGCGCGGTTGGTCGAGTTCCACGCGCTCGACGCCGTCGGTGGCCAGAATCCCGACCCGCATCCCCCGCAGTGCTTGTGTCGTGGTACGGCTCCCTTCACGAGTTGCTGGTTGTACGACGCGAGCGGCAGGGACACCCGGCAGGGCTCGTCCGGATCCCTTTTCCGGACCGGGGACTGCAAGGCGCGGCTGAGGGTGCCCCGAGCGTGTAGGGAGTGTGTCGAAAGTGGATCTTGAACATGACATGATCTAGATTCGTGGCACGTGGAGACCTGACGGACGCGCAGTGGGCGGTGCTGGAGCTGCTGCTGCCGAAGGGCAAGAAGTCCGGCCGCCCGCCGATATGGACCCGGCGGCAGCTGATCGACGGCATACGCTTCCGGGTCCGCACCGGTGTCCCGTGGCGGGACATGCCCGCAGAGTACGGTCCCTGGGGCCGGGTGTACGACCTGTTCCGCCGCTGGCAACGGGACGGCACCTGGCATCGGGTCTTCGTCGCCCTGCAGGCACGGGCCGACGCGGAGGACCTGATCACCTGGGACCTCAACATCGACTCCACTGTCGTCCGAGCCCACCAGCATGCCGCCGGAGCGCGGAAAAAGGGGAGCTGCAGAAGGAGCCGCCCGGCGGCCACGTCCCCGAGCCGGACGACCACGGGCTCGGACGTTCGCGCGGCGGCCTGACCACCAAGCTGCACCCGGCCGTCGAACAGCGGCAGAAGCCCATGTCGATCGTCATCACGGCCGGGCAGCGGGGTGACTCCCCGCAGTTCGAGGCCGTCCTGGGCCGCGTCCGGGTGCCGCGGTTCGGGCCGGGCAGGCCCCGCACCCGGCCCGACCGCGTGCGCGCTGCCTATTAGGCGTATGCCTCCCGCAAGAACCGCGCCTACCTGCGGCGGCGCGGCATTCGCTGCACCATCCCGGACAAGGCCGACCAGGCGCGGAACCGCAAAAACCGCGGCTCCCGCGGCGGCCGGCCACCGAAGTTCGACCCGGAGGACTACAAGGCTCGGCACGCGGTCGAGTGCGGCATCAACCGCCTCAAGAGGCACCGCGCCGTGGCGACCCGCTATGAGCTCGCGGTCCGCTACGAGGCGACCGTCCTTGTCGCCGCCATCAACGAGTGGCTGTGACCAGCCACATCACGATGCCGCCGCATAACAGTGAATGGTCACCGTCTGAGACGGGCTCCATCGTTGCTCGACCGTGGCCATCAGTTCCCAGCCCAGCCGCTCATAAAGGGCTGCTGCGGCGGTATCGGATGCCACTACGTCGAGCACCGGATGCAGGCCCCGACGTCGCGCTTTCTCCGCGGCTTGGCCGATCAGCAGTGCGCCGATCCCATGCCCCCTGGCCTGCGGGGCGACGAACAGTCGGCCGACTACTGCAGTCAGGGCCTTACTCGTCCCGTTTCGCTCGCTCCACAAGCCGGGGGCCAGATCTCCTTCGGCGCCGCGGGACAAGCTGACATGGCCAACAAGACGGCCGCCGAGTTCAGCGACCCAGGCCCCCAACAGCGAGGCGTGCGACAGCCACTCATCAGGCTGGTCGGGCCAGTTCACCGGATAACCGTCACGTTGATGGACTTGCTCGAGAACCCGCACGCACGCCTCGACGTCGCCATCAGTCCTCGGTCGGACCCAGTGGCCTCGCCTTGCCACAGCAGCCCCGGAGTTCTCGATGTTCACTTCGGCATGGAAGCACAGGCCACAGGGTCATAGCCAGCCACTTTCGACACACGCCCTAGGTGCGCGCGATCAGCCGGAGCTGCCCTACGGGTGGAGGACCACCTTCGTCCAGCGGTCGTCGCGGGCGTCGAAGTGCTGGTATCCGACTGCTGCCTTGTTCAACAGGAGTTCGTGGAAGCAGGACAGCTTGGCCTTCCCGGCCCGAACACCAGCCCCTCTGCGAAGTCGGGACGGTCTTCATACATGTGCGCATCTGAGCCGCAGATGTTCGTTGTGGTGAAAGGACATCCGCGTGCCTTTCGACACGCGCATCGAGGACTTCCTTCAGCCTCTGGGCGCGCAATCCCTCCTCTGCCCCCGAAACGGCATTCCGATTCACAGTCTGTTGCGTGGCCTCGGTGAAGGCTCCCCCACCTTCCGGCCCCCGCCCGGCACGTCAGTTCAGATCGGTGACATGCACCGGGGCGCCACTGCTACAGCAGCCGGTCGAACATCGCGGTCACGCCGTCCCAGTGGCTGGTCTGCGGGTTCTTGACATCCGGGTACATGATTTTGAACGTCTCGGCGAGGGCGACGCTGAGACCGCCGATGATCTCGGGGTAGCGCTCTTCGGTCTCCTGGGTGGGTGTCCTGTCGAGGGGAGGGTGCGCGGCGAGCTGTTCCAGGATCGGCTTCAGTTCGACCTCCTCGTCGAGCCGCCGGAACCTGTGGATGCTCTCCTGGAGGCCCTTGGTGATCGGCAGGTCCCACGGTTCGACCGTATCCCGGCCGTTGGCCTTGGCCGACGCCTGGCCGACGATCAGGAGGTCGTAGAGCTTGGCGTCGACGAAGTCGCCGTACCGCTTCAGGTCGTTCTTGTCCACGTCGAGGCCTGCGGCGGCGCGGAAGAACCTCTCGAACTTCGACACACCCATCACGGTCATGCCTCTCGCCTCCTCACCGGGAACCGGACGGCGTCGTTCGCTCCCGCCGGCGCCGCCATCGGCTGTTACCGGTCGAGATTCGCAGAGCCCGCCTGCTGAGCGCCTCCGCACCCCAGGCCGAAAAAGAACACCCCCTCCTACCCTGGCAGAGCAGCATGAAATGCGCAGGGACCCCCGGCCAGCCGTACGACCGTCCCTCCGCAGGAAGCTGCGTGGCGTTTCGACCTCGCAGTGTGGCTGGTGACTCCTCCCCCTCATAAATGAGGGGGCTTCTCGCTAGGCCGGTTGGGCTTCGCGACGGGCCAGCCCGGCCCGTAGAACGTTCAGGGCGCCCACGGTGTCCGCGTGCGCGGTGTGGCCGCACGAGACGCAGTGGAAGGTCTCCTGTGTGGGCCGGTTCTCCTTGGCGGTGTGCCCGCATCCGGGACACCGCCGGGAGGTGTTGCGGGGATCCACCGCCATCACTTCCCGTCCGGCGCATGCTGCCTTGGCGGTGAGGATCGCGAGGAACACCCCCCATCCGGCATCGGCGATCGAGCGATTGAGCCCGGCCTTCGCACCGGCCCCGTTGGGTAGGAAGCCGCCCGCCTGTCCGGGGTCCGGCTTGGGGGCGGGGGCCCGGCTCATGTTGCGGATCTTGAGGTCTTCGTGCGCGATGAAGTCGTACTCCCGCACCAGGTTGAGCGCGGTCTTGTGGGCGTGGTCCAGGCGCCGGCGGCGGACCTTGCGATGCAGCCGGGCCACCCTCTCCACGGCCTTGCCACGCCGCTTCGAACCGCGCCTGCACCGGGAGAGCGCCTGCTGCGCGACCTGCAGCTTCGCGACGGATTTCGCCCCGTGGCGAGGGTTCTCAACGAACCCACCGCCCGAGTCGGCGAGGAAGTTGGCTATGCCCATATCGATGCCGACCGCCACGCCGGTCGGCTCCAGCGGCTCGGGCTGGGCCTGCTCGGCGGTCAGGACGACGTACCAGCGCCTGCCCTCGCGCTTGACCGAGATCGTCTTGACCCTGCCGACCACCACCCGGTGCCGGTGCACCCTGACGTGCCCGACGCCCTGCAAGCGCACACGGGTGACGGGATCGTGCGGGGTGGCGTCCCAGCGGCAGCCGTCGCCGTCCTTCGGGAACTCCACCGTGTCGAACCGCTTGGACGACCTAAAACGCGGATACCCCGGCGCCTCCCCGGCCTTCACGCGCCGGAAGAACGCGGCGAACGCCCTGTCCAGACGGCGCAACGTCGCCTGCTGAGAGGAGAACGACCAACGGCCCTGGCCCGGCGGATCGAAAGCGCGGATGTCCTTGAGCTGAGCGGACTGCTGCCCATACCGGATCGCCGTCTTCGAGGCGTGCCGCCAGGCGTCACGGCGTTCCTGCAACGCGGCGTTGTACAGCGAGCAGTGATCACGCAGCATCTCCGCGAGCGCACCCGCCTGACCCCCAGTGGGCCGCATCAGGAACGTGTACGCACGGATCATCCAGCCCACCCCCCCTCAGACCTTGTCGTCAACGTAGTGCAGGCCACCGACAACGCAGCGAACGCTGCGCGCCTCCGGCACGAGGAGGCGTTTCCCTCCCCGGCTGAAGCCGGGGATACCCACGCAAGATCAACGGATGGACATCGCCCGACAGCTCGCCGCCGTCGAACGCTCTCGACGCCGAACGGGCCGAACGGGCGGGCCGGGAACGCGACGGCGGGAAAGCCGACCGCGCCCACAGGCACGGCGCCCTGACGCACATCCGGCAGACCGGGCGCCGGGGCCCCTTTGCCGTGGCGGAGGCCGCCTGCACTTGTGCTCGGAGGTCTATGGAGCCCGCCGCTTTTCCGCCCGCCGGGAGCAGGCAGGGTGTGTCCCACATCCGGAGCATGGAAATGGCCTCTGCTGAGGCGCATGCACCATGGCGCCCGCCCGCCACCCCCACACGCACGACACACCCTTCGGTGGCTGTCTCAGGTCCCAAGCCAGGCAGTTGCAAAGCTTCAGAAAAAGGACGGCTCATGGACTACAACACCTTCCTCGATACCATCACCC
This sequence comes from Streptomyces sp. NPDC004561, assembly GCF_053602155.1. Lineage (NCBI taxonomy): Bacteria > Bacillati > Actinomycetota > Actinomycetes > Kitasatosporales > Streptomycetaceae > Streptomyces > Streptomyces sp. NPDC004561. Next base: position 16,086 of record NZ_JBSGDB010000118.1, on the reverse strand, counting down.
GGCGCGCTCCTGTCCCCCCCGGAGAAGGTGGAGCCCCTCACCCGTGCCACCCTGGAAACCCTGGCCGAGCGGCTCACCAGGGGCGAGGCGGAGGACCTCGCGTCCGAACTGCCCAAGCCGCTGAAGGAACCGCTGGTCTCTCCCACTCCGGAGGCCGAGCCCTTCGGACTCGACGAGTTCATCGATCGGGTGAGCAGGCGAGCAGGGGTGAGCCCGGACGATGCCGGCGAGGGCATACGGGCGGAGCTGAGCACCTGAGGGACGCGGTCAGTGATGGCGAGTTCCGCCACGCAATATCCCAGCTGCCCCGGGACTTCGAGGCTCTCGTCGGCGCCCCGGGCTAGAAGGAGCCATGACCGACAAGGTCGGCGCCATCATCGAGGAGACGGAACCGGCCGTACTCACGGCGGCCACCGTCACACTGGTCGAGGGGCGGACGTTCTGCGTCTCGGGCACCTCGGGCGACATGGAGGCCGAGGTGCCGCAGGGGCGGTTCTTCCGCGACGTGCGGGACATCTCCGACTGGCAGATCCGGGTGGACGGCCACCGGCCGCACCACCTCACGGTGCTTTCCCAGGACGCCTGCGGCACCACGCTCGTCTCCCCCGTCCCGACACACGGCGCGCGGAGCGAACTCCCGTTGGAACGTCGGCGCTACGTCGGCGAGGGGGTGCGCGAGGACCTCCGGTTGCGCAACCTCAGCACGCGTCTGATGCGCCCGGACTCGGCATGAAATCGCCGGAGGATCGCATGACACAATCGACAGTTCCTTCAGCCGGCGCACCCGTGGACGTCGAAGGTGAGGCGCAGCGGCCGTTCTCCGAGCACGCGGCCATGGCCAGGGCGTATCCCGGCGGCAGGATGACCGTTGGCGCCATCACGCCCCTGGAGGGCTTCGAAGGGCCCGTGCCATCCCTGGCCGGGCACATCGAGCGGATCCAGCAGGCCGAGCGGGCCGGCTTCGCCTCGGTGTGGGTCCGTGACGTGCCGCTGCTGGACCCGAGCTTCGGGGACGCCGGGCAGGTTTTCGACCCGTGGGTGTACCTGGGGCAGCTCAGTGCCCGCACCACCTCGATCACACTGGGGACCGCCAGCATCGTCATGCCGCTGAGGCATCCATTGCATACCGCCAAGGCGGCCGCCTCGGTGGACCAGCTGTCAGGCGGACGGCTCCTGCTCGGGGTGGCGACCGGTGACCGGCCCGTGGAGTTCCCGGCCTTCGGTCAGGACCTGGGCGGCCGGGCGGAGAGGTTCCGGCAGTCGCTGGAGTACTTCCGTGTCGTCCTCGAGCACCGTTTCCCGCACGTGGAGTCGCCGCTCGGCCGGATGCGCGGCACCGATCTGCTGCCCAAGCCGGTGTACCGGCGGATCCCCGTACTGATGACGGGACGCGGCAGGCAGGACGTCCGGTGGATCGCCGACAACACGGACGGCTGGCTGTACTACACCCCGCCGCTCCAGCAGCAGGCCGAGAACATCGAGCGGTGGCGGGAGCTGACCCGTGGCGATGGCGGTGGGTTCAAGCCGTACGCGCAGGCCACCTATCTGGATCTGACCGAGGACCCGCTGGCCCTGCCCCGGCGCATCCACCAGGGCTTCTCGGTGGGCCGGGTGTCGTTCCTGGCGATGATGCGGGCCTGGCAGGACATCGGCATCGACCAGCTGATGATCAACTTCAAGCACAGCCGCCGTCCGGTCGCCGAAGTGATGGACGAACTGGCCGAACACGTGTTGCCGCACTTCCCGCCCGGGCGCTCCGGGGCGCGCGGCGAGCACCGGCGGCCCGTGGAGCGGACCGGGCCCTGAGGAAGCATGACCCCGGCGCCCCTGCGAGAGAGGGCCGGGCTCAGTCCCGGACGGCCCCGGACGGCCGCTCCTGCGCGTAGTCGCACGTGCCCTCCGCCCGGAACTGCAGGGCCGCCCTGGTCACCTCCGCGCCGAGGCCGCGCAATTGGTCCGCGACCGCCTGGTCGGTGAGGCGTCCGTCGCCGTCGAAGACCCGGGAGGACCGCGGGACCGCGAACACCAGCGGCACGGCCCAGCCGCGCAGCGACCGCACGATGAACTCCATCGCGTTGATCGCCTGCAGGCCCTGCACTCCGCCGGCGGTCGTCAGCATCCCCACGGGTTTGTTGCTGAGGTAGGGCGGGTCGTGGTCGGCCAGGAGGGCGAGCCAGTCCACCGCGTTCTTGAACGCGCCGCTGACCGACCCGTGGTATGTCGGGCTGCTCCACAGCAGGGCGTCGGCGGCCTGAACGGTGTCCGCAAGCCGACGGGCGGACGCAGGGATCCCGTGCTCGGACGTGTAGAACGGAAGAGCCAGCCGCTTGAGGTCGATCACCAGGGTGCTGGCGCCCGCATCGGCCGCCCCCTCGACCGCCACACACAGTGCGGTGAGGCTGGTCGACGGGGTGCGCAGCGAACCTCCCATTCCGACGACGAGCGGGCGCGCCATCCTCTCAACTCCTTAGAGCAGCTCCAGGGGCGTGGGCCCGCTGGGTGGCGGGAACGCCTCGTCGAGGGCGTCGAGCGCCTCGGCAGGAAGGTGGAGGTCCACCGCGCCGCGGTTCTCCCGAACGTGGTCGGGTGATCCGGAACGAGGGATCGCGGCCACCCCCTGTTCCAGCACCCAGGCGAGTGCCACCTGGGCCGGCGTTGCTCCGAGGGCCCGGGCCACGGCATCCAGTGCCTCGACGTTCAGGAGCCGCCCCTGCTCGATCGGGGAGTAGGCCATGACCGTCACCACGGCCTCACGGCACCAGGGGAGAAGATCCCACTCGATGCCGCGTCGGGAGAGGTTGTACAGCACCTGGTCGACGGCCGCGGCGTCGCCACCGGGGAGGGTGGTCAGCTCGGCCATGTCGCCGATGCCCAGATTGCTCACGCCCCAGTAACGGATTTTCTCCGCCTCCACCAGGTCGGTGAATCCCGCAAGGGTCTCCTCGAGTGGCCACCGTCCCCGCCAGTGCAGCAGGTACAGGTCCAGCCGTTCCGTACGGAGCCGCCGCAGGCTGCCCTCGCAGGCGACGACGGTGCCCTTCCGGTCGGCGTGGCGGGGCAGCACCTTGCTGACGAGGAAGACCTCTTCCCGGCGTCCCCGGAGGGCCTCCCCGACGAGCTCCTCGGCTGCGCCGTCGCCGTACATCTCCGCCGTGTCGACGACGGTCATGCCCAGGTCCACGCCCAGCCGCAGCGCGGCGATCTCCTGTTCTCGCCGGGCCGGATCCTCGCCCAGGTACCAGGTGCCCTGCCCGAGCGCCGCGATCTCCTCACCGGAGGGGAGCGCCGTCGTTCTGGCCGATTCCGCAGACATCTCGGGCCTCCCGTCTGCCGCGGATCCGTGTCACGCGCACCAGCACCGGGTGCCCAGGTCCGCGCCTCCCAGACAGCCGTGTCGCATGCGCCGCAGGGAGGTCAGAAGGGGCGAGCGGACTGCGCCGAGAGCTCGCCGGGACCCGGTGCGCGATCCCGCAACGCAACGACCACCGACACAACGGCGCCGCAGGAGAGGACCATCGCGAAACCGATCATCGCGGTCTGCACGGCAAAGTGCCGCAACGCGATGCTGAACAGGACGGAGGGCAGGCCCATTCCCAGGTACGCGACGACGAAGAACACGGCGAGGACCCCCGCGCGTGAGGCGGGCTCGGCCACTGAACCGGCACGTTCGACGCCTCCCTTGAACAGCAGCCCGGAGCCGGCTCCTGACAGGGACACGGCGACCAGGTAGAGCCAGAGCGCCGGGTGGTAGAGGGCGACGGCGCACAGGACCAGCCCGACCGGAAAGACCACTGCCCCCACGGTCAGGAGCCGGGGCAGTGGGAGGCGGCCCAGCACCAGCTGGGCGGCCGCCGCGGAACCGAACATGAGGAAGGCCGCCAGGCCGACCACGAGGTGCGAGTCGGTGTGCAGAGTGCCGTGGAGCACGCTCGCCCCGAGGGAGGAGATCAGGCCGAGGATCGCGAAGGCGAAGGCGCCCAGCGCGCCGGCCGCGCCGAACGCCCGCCGGCCGCCGGGGCGCAGGACGAACCTGCTGGGCGGTTGGGCCGCGGGCAACTCCAGGTCCACGGTCTCCGGGGTGCACAGCACCAGCGCCAGGCACACTGCCATGGCGAGCGTGAAGATCGCCTGGGCGGTGATCAGGGGCGTGGGAAGCCACTCGGCGGCGGCTCCGGCGACCAGGGGTCCTGAGGCCAGGCCGCCGAGGTTGGCGGCGGTGGCCACGATGCCGGGCAGCACCGAACCCGTCCGTTCCGGACGGACCTCGTGGTGGAGGTCGTGCAGGTACGTCGTCGCGGTCGAGGCCATCAGCCCCAGTCCGACACCGTTCAGGATCCTGCCCGCGATCAGCCCCGGCAGGTCCCGCCACACGATCAGTACGACCGACGCGACGATGCCGACCAGCAGCGCCGGGACGATGATGCGCCGCCGGCCGAGCCGGTCCGACAGGTGTCCCAGCCCTAGGAAGGCGGCCGCTGCGCCCACGACCATCGAGGCGTACGCCACCGTGACCGTGGTCGCGCCGAAGTGGTCCCGGGCCTCGTACAGCGGCCACAGCGGGGTCGGCGCGGTGCCGAAGGCCATGAGCACGGTGAAAGCCACCGCCACGAACCAGAAGCCGGTCGTGTGCGAGGCACGGCGCCGAGCGGGGGCGCGGGGCGGCAGTTCGGCGGGAGCGGGTGCTGGGATCCGGTGGGTCGGGTCGGCGGGAGCGTCGGCTGTGGGACGGCTCAGCGGCGTCGGAACGGCAGGCAGGGGTACCCCTCCTCGGGCGGAAACGGATGACGCTTTCCATCCTCCTCACCTGCCAGAATCAGTGCCAACGAATGTTTTTGCTGAGCTCCAGCAATGCGAGTGATACTTCTGGTGTGGAGCTACGTCAGCTGGAGCACTTCATCGCGGTCGCCGAGGAGCTGAGTTTCACGCGTGCCGCCCGTCGACTGCACGTGGTGCAGTCAGGGGTGTCCGCCGCGATCCGCTCACTGGAGCGCGAGCTCGGCTGCACGCTGTTCGAGCGCACGTCGCAGGAGGTCCGGCTCACCGGGGCGGGCGCCGCGCTGCTGCCGGAGGCTCGGGCCACCCTGAACGCCGCCCAGGCCGCCCAGGACGCCGTGCGCGCCGCACAGGACACGCTGCGCGGCACGGTGAACGTGGGGGCCATGGCCTCGGTCGAAGTGGTGGACCTGCCTGCGCTCCTCGGGCAGCTGCACGCGCGGCATCCGGCGATCGACGTCCGGCTGCGGCTGGCGACGGCCGGCTCGGCGGGACTGGCGCACGCGCTGCTCAGCGGGGACCTTGACGTGGCCTTCCTGTCGCTGCCCGAACGCAAGCCCGCCGGGATCGACGCACGGGAGCTGACCACCGTGCCGCTCGTCCTGGTGGTGAGCGCCGCACATCCCCTCGCGCAGCGGGGAAAGGTGGCACTTGCGGACCTCGCGGGGGAGCCCTTCGTGGACTTCCCGCCGGGCTACGGCAACCGCGAGGTGGTCGACCGGGCGTTCGCGGCGGCGGGCGTCGTACGTCGGGTGGCACTGGAAGTGCCCGACATCGACATGGGGGCGGCACTGGTCCGGCACGGTCTGGGCATCGCCTTCCTGCCCGCGTTCGCCGTTGCCCGCACCCCCGGCCTGCACGTCCTGGACGTCCACGACACCACGCTCCGCTGGAGCATGCATCTCGGCACGTCGTCGACCCGGCGGCCCAGCTCGGCTCTGCGGGCGCTGCTCGACCTGGTCGACCTCCACGTCATCGCCCTATGACGCCCGGGCCGCGGCCCGGACGTCACCCGTCGGTGGTGTCCGGCCCCCTGCGTCCGCCTCGCTCCGGCCGCGACACCTGCCGCAGCATCCGCTGACGCTCACGCTGCCGTCGTCCACAGGCGACGTCGGACACCTTCTCGTCCCCTTCGAGGCTCGTGCCGAAGGCCCCGCCGATCATCGCGAGGGCGATGATGACGGCATGCTGCACGGCGCCGGGCGCGGTGGCGAGGTTCCAGGTGGCGCTGTTGATGAACGGGACCGTAGCCGTGGCGAACACGCCCGCCGGTGCCCGGGAGAGGGAGCCGAACAGCCGCCAGGGGCGGTTGGCCGGCGACGAGTCGGGCGTGGCCGGGCACGACGTAGCGCCGGGGCTGCTCGGGGCCGGGACGGGAGTCCGGTACCGGTTCGCGCGGCGGGCGGCCGATCACCTCCGGGTGCCCGGGCGTCTCCTCGTGCGCGACCAGCTCTCGGACGACATCCGCGACGGCCTGCCGCACCCGGCGCCGAAGGCGGCGGACCCCAAGGGCGGGAAGGGAGATGAGCGCGGCACGGAGCACGGTGTCGACCTCGACGCTGATCGGGAAGAGGGCCCGCCGCGGAAGGTCACCGTCCAGGTGGTTTCCGACGGCCTCGGCGACGTCGGAGACGTCGACCTGCTCGCTCACGCTGAGCGGGGCGGCCATCCGACCCGAGCACGGGCTGCCCGGCGGAGATGGTCGGGCAACCGGGGGGCGAGAGCCCAGGCGATCTCCGACGGCAGACCGGGGTTGGCCACCAATCTGCCGGAGGAGGTCTCGGGCACGTCAGCCGTCATGACCACACCTTCGTGTGCGCCTCGCGCCATGGCGGCCGCGAGGGACCGGCGATGCGCGGGCGTCACCCACCGTGGCCCGGCGCACACGCAGCGTCCGGACCGCTGGCGCCGTGACACAGGCGCCGTGCCGAAGGCCCCGGGATCACCCGGCGGATTCGAGGGCCTGGGAGAAGTCCTTTCCGAGCTGCGACATCAGGTCGTTGAACTCCTTCTCGCTGATCGCCTCGCGGAGCACGGCCAGTACGGTCCGCACACCCCGGTCGGCTTCCTCCTCCTTGAGCATGGTGCGTTCGGCCACGCGCCGCACGCTGTCGTAGTGGCCGAAGCGCTCGATGCGGTCCGTGGTTCCCCGGCGCACCGCCTCCGCGAGGCCCTCGGGGAGCTCGGTGATCAGGTCCCTGGCCTCCCCCGGGCTCAGCCTGTGGGCCAGCGTCTCGAGCGTGGCCCAGGTCAGGTCCGCCGCCTCCTGCCGGCTCAGTCCGGTGCGCTCGGCGACAGTACGGACGAATTCCTGCTCATCCATGCGTCGTCCTCCTTCGCTGCTGTGTTGCGACGAACGGCGCGGATCTCCTGCAAGCCTGCCACGCCGACCCGGCCCGCGCCCGCCCACGAACGGCGATGACCACGACTACCCACAGCTTGACGCCCCCGTGCACCGTGGTGTGCAGGGCCCTCGCCAGCCAGGTTGAGCTCGTCGTATTGCACGCAGGCGAAGAGCCACACCATCGTGTCGACCTGCCATCCGTTGATCTTGCGTGGGTATCCCCGGCTTCAGCCGGGGAGGGAAACGCATCCTCGAACCGGAGGCGCGCAGCGCCGGAGTTCGCTGCGTTGTCAGTGGCCTGCACTACTTTGACGACAAGGACCGAGGGGGTGGGCTGGATGATCCGTGCGTACACGTTCCTGATGCGGCCCACTGGGGGCCAGGCGGGTGCGCTTGCCGAGATGCTGCGTGATCACTGCACCCTGTACAACGCCGCGTTGCAGGAACGCCGTGACGCCTGGCGGCACCCCTCGAAGACGACTGTGCGATACGGGCAGCAGTCCGCCCAGCTCAAGGACATCCGCGCGTTCGACCCGGACCGTCAGGGCCGCTGGTCGTTCTCTTCCCAGCAGGCGACGTTGCGCCGGCTGGACAGGGCGTTCGCCGCGTTCTTCAGGCGCGTGAAGGCCGGGGAGAAGCCGGGGTATCCGCGTTTCCGGTCGTCCAAGCGGTTCGACACGGTGGATTTCCCCAAGGACGGCGACGGGTGCCGCTGGGACTCGACCCCGCACGACCCCGTGCCCCGCCTCCGGCTGCAGGGTGTTGGGCACGTCAGGGTGCACCGGCACCGGGTGGTGCTCGGCAGGGTCAAGACGATCTCGGTCAAGCGCGAGGGCCGGCGCTGGTACGTGATCCTGACCGCCGAGCAGACTCAGCCCGAGCCGCTGCCCGCGACGGGCAGCCTGGTCGGCATCGACATGGGCATAGCCAACTTCCTCGCCGACTCGGGCGGCGGGTTCGTGCCCAATCCTCGTCACGGCCGGAAGGCCGCCACCGACCTCGATGCCGCGCAGCAGGCCCTCGCCCGGTGCAAGCGCGGTTCGAAGCGGCGTCGCAAGGCCGTGGAGAGGGTGGCCCGGCTGCACCGCAAGGTCCGCCGCCGACGTCTGGACCACGCCCACAAGACCGCGCTCGACCTCGTGCGCCGGCACGACTTCATCGCGCACGAAGACCTCAAGATCCGCAACATGAGCAAGGCCCCCGCCCCCAAGCCGGACCCCGATCAGTCGGGCGTTTTCCTGCCCAACGGGGCCGGCGCTAAGGCCGGGCTGAACCGCTCGATCGCCGATGCCGGGTGGGGGGTGTTCCTGACGATCCTCACCGCCAAGGCAGCATGCGCCGGACGGGAAGTGATGGCCGTGGATGCCCGCAACACCTCCCGGCGGTGCCCCGCGTGCGGGCACACCGCCCAGGAGAACCGGCCCGCACAGGAGACCTTCCGCTGCGTCTCGTGCGGCCACCACGCGCACGCGGACACCGTGGGCGCCCTGAACGTTCTACAGGCCGGGCCGGCCCGTCGCGATGCCCAATCGGCATAGTGAGAAGCCCTCTCATGAGGGGGAGGAGTCACGACAGCCACTCGCGCACGGTGGCCGGGTCGGTGGTCGACGGGCACGGCCCCCACGGCGCGAAAAGCCGGCGAGCGGCGAACATCGACTCCAGCGCGGCCCGCCGGCGCTGGTATGGCCACCCGGTCGTGTCCGTCCCGGACAACCTGAGCAGATCGAACGCCACGAAGTGGGCTGGCCACTCCTCGGCTGTTCGCGACGCCCCAACGCGGCGGCGGGTCAGCCGGTTCTGCAACCGCTCGCACTCGAGGCGACCCGCGGCGTCCCATACGACCGGCTCGCCGTTTATGTGAGCTACCAAATGTGTCTCATCAACAGCCCCTTATCCGTCGGCAGATCACCGCCGGGAGTCGTTTCTGAGCGGGGAGAAGGCGCGCGGGCCTCGGCTTCGGGATGGTGGACGGATTCGAGGTCAACGATGTGATCGAAGCGGGATGGGGGCGGCGCCGTGATCGCGGATTTGTGCACGACGAGCCGGGCCCGTTCGGAGACCTGCCTGGGTACTGCTGGCCCGTGTAGGTGTCGCGAGGGGGTGGCGGAACGTGGGACTGCGCGGGGAGTTACCGGCAGGCGGCGCTGATCCGGCGTGGCGTGGGCAGCACGGCGAGCGCAACGCACTGTTCGCCCACGGATTTCACCGAACCCGGCGGTGCCGCCGGTACGGCCGAGAGATACCAATACCGGGAATCAGGCCGCGACGAGCTCCTGCTTGCGGTCCGGCGCTTTGACCTTGGGCTTCTTGTTCGGCAGCGAGAGTCGGAAGACCTTGCGCCACGCGGAGAACACTTGCTTGGGCAGCGGCCCGGTGACGTACTCCAGTTCGTACTTCTCGAATAGCGCGCGCACCTTCACTGCGACCTCGGCGTACCGGTTGCTCGGCAGGTCTGGGAATAGGTGGTGCTCGATCTGGTGCGACAGGTTGCCCGTCATGAAGTGCATGGCCCTGCTGCCGCTGATGTTCGCCGAGCCCATCATCTGGCGCAGGTACCACTGGCCGCGCGTCTCGCCGTTGATCGACCGGCGCTCGAAGACCTGTACGCCCTCGGGGAAGTGCCCACACATGATCACCGAGTGGGACCAGATGTTGCGGACCAGGTTCGCGGTGAACGTGGCGGCGAGCGTGGTGAGGAACGACGGGCCCGACAGCAGCGGGTGCATCACGTAGTCCTTGAGCACCTGCTTGCGGATCTTGCAGCCCACGGCCTTGGCCCGCGCGCGGAACTCCGGGTTCTTGCGGCGGTGCTTGTGCAGGTTCTTGCCGAGCTCCAGGTCGTACGCTGCGATGCCGTACTCGAAGAAGCAGGCGTTGATGAAGTTCCACAGCGGCTGGCCGAGGTGGAACGGGTGCCACTGCTGGTCCTCGTCGACGCGCATAATGCCGTAGCCGAGGTCGTTGTCCTTGCCGATCACGTTGGTGTAGGTGTGGTGCAGCTCGTTGTGCGAGTGCTTCCACTGCTCGGACGGTGAGACGTGATCCCACTCCCAGGTGGTGGAGTGGATCTTCGGGTCCCGCATCCAGTCCCACTGGCCGTGCAGGACGTTGTGGCCGATCTCCATGTTGTCCATGATCTTCGCCACGGACAGCCCGGCGGTGCCGATCAGCCACGCGGGAGGGAAGATCGAGAACAGCAGCACGCCCCTGCTGACCAGCTCGAGCTTGCGCTGCGCCGAGATGACCTTACGGATGTAGGCGGCGTCTTTCTCGCCGCGGCCGGCGATCACTTCGTCGCGGATCGCGTCCAGCTCGCGGCCAAGCTCCTCGATCTGCTCCGCGGTCAGGTGGGCGGTGGGGTCGATGGCGGTCAAGGTGCTCCTACCGTTCGATGTCGCAGGGGCCCGCCGCGGCGGACACGCAGGTCTGGATGAGGACGCCCGGCTCGGCCTCGGTGATCTCGCCGGTGCGCAGGTCGCGGACGGCGCCCGCCTTGAGCGGCGTGATGCAGCCGAAGCAGATGCCCATGCGGCACCCGGAGGGCATGAGCACGCCGGCCTCCTCGCCGACGTCCAGCAACGGCGTGGCGCCGTCCGCGTCGACGGTCTTGCCGGTGGCGCTGAACATGACCTCGCCGCCGTCGCCGGCGACGACGATGCCGGGGCGGAAGCGTTCGGTGTGCAGGCGCTGTTGTACGCCGTGCTCGGTCCAGTGCTCTTCGGCGGCGTCGAGCAGGCCCGCGGGCCCGCAAGCCCAGGTCTCGCGCTCGGTCCAGTCGGGCACGAGTTCGTCGAGACGGGAGATGTCGAGCATGCCGTCTGTGTCGGTGTGCACCTCGGTGAGCCGCAGCTTCTTGTCCGCGACCAGGTCGTGCAGTTCGTTGCGGAAGATCACGTCTTGCGGCTGTGGCGCGCAGTGGACCATGACGACGTCGTCGAACTCGGTGTCGCGCAGCATGCCCATCACGGGTGTGATGCCGCTGCCGGCCGTCAGGTAGAGCACCTTGGCGGGCGTGGCCTGCGGCAGCACGAAGTCACCGGTTGCCTGGTCGAGCTGGATCAGCGTGCCCGGTTTCGCCCTGCGGACCAGGTGGTTGCTGACCTTGCCGTCCGGGATCGCCTTCACGGTAATCGTGACGCGGCCGTCCTGGCGGTTTGTCGGCGAGGTGATGGAGTAGGCACGCCACAGGCGCACCCCGTCGACGTCGACCCCGAGCCGCACGTACTGACCGGCCGTGTGGCCGCGCCAGCCCCGTCCCGGCCTGATCACGATGGTCGCGGCGTCACCCGTCTCGGGGCGCACGGCCTCGATGCGCCCACGCAGGTCAGCGCCCGCCCGCAGCGGGCTGAACAGGTCGAGGTAGTCCGACGGCAGCAGCGGCGTCGTGACCATCTCCAGCATTTTCCACGCCCTGCTGCGGAGGGCTGCACTCGTCATGACTCCAGCTTGCTGCGCCTCATGGCGTAAAGTCCTGACCGCAGGACGTGAATATGGTCGGTTGAATTGTTCGCAGGGAACAAGACGTGAGCCATGCAATCGAGAGGGCCAGCGAACTGGTCCTGGATGAGACGACGGTCACCGCACTTCGGGCCGCGCTGAGGACCACCGCCGACGAGGTCGTCCAGGCGATCATCGACGAGGTCCCGTCCTACGCCAACGCCCTTTCGGGCCGCATGGGCGGCACCATCCGCCGAGCCGTCCGCACCGCCCTGGGGCACTACCTGGACCTCGCGAGCGGAAACGCCACAGGCGGCGATGCCGGTGAGGCAGCCTACGAGTTGGGCCGCGGCGAGGTGCGCGACGGCCGTTCGATGGACGCCCTGCTCAGCGCCTACCGCGTCGGCGCCCGCGTGGCCTGGCGATGCCTGGCAGCGGGTGCCGTACCCGCAGGTCTGCCCGCCGCCGAGGTCGCCAAGTTCGCCGAGCTGACCTTCGCCTACATCGACGAGCTCTCTGCCGCGAGCGCCGCGGGCCACGCCGACGAACTGGCCGCCCGGGGCAGGGCCCACGAACGTCACCTGGAACACCTGGCCCGCGACCTCCTCGCCGGCGTGAGCCCGGACGTGCTGCTGGCCTCTGCTCAACGGGCCGGATGGCAGCCTCCGGTTACGCTAACCGCGGTCCTGCTGCCCGCCGCCCAGGCCCGGCCTGCCTACCGCGCGTTCGACCCGAGCACCCTCGTCCTGGACGATCTGCCGGACGCCACCGGTGTGCTGCTCGTCCCTGATGCCGACCGATCACGTCTCTTGCGGCAGCTGACCGACCGCACCGCCGTGGTCGGCCCGGCCCGGCCATGGACTCGTGCGTCCGCCTCGTACGCACGAGCCGTACGCGCGCGCTCCCTCTCTTCTGATATTCGCGACACCGAGGAGCACCTGCCCGAGTTGGTGCTGAGCGCCGACGTTGACGCGTTCGCAGACCTGCGTGCCCGAGCCCTCGCACCGTTGCTGACCTTGCCTGTTGCGACCGCAGGGCGGCTGGAGGAGACGTTGCGGGCGTGGCTGCTGCACCAGGGCAGGCGGGACGAGGTGGCGGCGGCGTTGTTCGTCCATCCCCAGACAGTCCGGTACCGGATGTCGCAGCTGCGGGAGCTGTTTCCGGATCTCGCATCGCCACACCGGGTCCTTGAACTGACGCTGGCGGTCGGTCTTCGGGTCAGCTGACGCGTACTTCGACCGTCCACACCCACGCCCCTGATCCGCCAGGCAGTCGTGCGCACACCCTCGGGAGGTCTTACCTGGCCGAGCGGGCGGCCCTACGAGGAAGGCGTTGCGGAGCAGACCGGCGGGCTCGCCTTGGTCCGCAACGCTTGGCGCTGTTCAAAGGAGGCCACATGGACGCCAACTGGTCTCTGCGTGCTGAGGGCTGCGACGCGAGAGAGAGTGGGAGGGTGCCCACCTCCGTTCGTGCGACGCTACGTCGACATGCTGGGCCGGGTCTTGTACTGCTGCGTGAGAAGTTGCCCTGGCAGGCGGGGTGGGGCTGGCAGCCGTCAGCGCGGCGCACCGGACAGCGTCCGCTGTGCTTGCGCCCTCCCGTCACAGCGGCGGCCGTATTCGGACGTGGCGGCGTTGAGGCTGCGGGGGCCGGTCGGGTGAGAGAACCTGGGAGTGGTGCATGGGAGAGACCGCGGCGGCACGACAAGGCTGACCGTGCCGCCGTGTACCGCGCAGTCCAGGGGCCCACACCTGGACTGAGAGCAGCGGGTCCGTTCGTCGGTCTGCCGGGCCCGCTGTGCTATGGCTGAGCGCGTGGTCACGCCGCCCACTCCAAGCTCAGGCCGACGAGGCGCTGCAGCTGTGAGCCCAGCTGACAGGCCCTACCGAGCCGGTGCGCGCCGTGAACTGGGTAGGTGTTTTCAACCTTGCGCTGAACCGGCGGTCTTCGGGGGAACGGTGATCGTCGGTGGCGTTTGGCTTGTCAGGCGCGGTCGTGGAGCGTGACTTGGTAGCCGTCGGGGTCGGCGAAGGTGAATGTCCGGCCGAAGGGGCCGTCAATCGGTGCGGAGACGATGGTGTGACCGTCGGCGACGAGAGCATCGTGGATGGCCTGGACGTCGGTGGCGTGGAGCCAGATCGCGGCACCAATGCCGGGCTGAGCAACGGATGCGAGATCGGTGCCGGGAACGACGTCGCGGAGTGCGAACGCGATCGGCTTCGTCTCGAAGACGACGGCGTGCGGAGGCCCGGCCTGCGAGCGGACGAGGCCGAGGTACTGCTCGTAGAACGCCTGCGAAGCGTCGAGGTCGCGCGCCTGGAGCGAGATGAAGTCGGGGCCGGTGGCGGGCATGATGATGCTCCTTCTCTTCGTGTCAGATTTCTGACACAGGCCAACGTATGTCAGAATCCTGACATGAGTCAAAACGGTTTCGGCGTCGACCTGGACAGATCACTGGGCTACCTGCTGAAAGAGGCTTCGAGCGCCCTGCGCGCAGCCATGGAGGAGGTGCTGCGGCCACTCGGGATGAGCGTGACGCACTACTCCTGCCTCGAGCTGCTGGCTCAACGGCCGGGCTTGTCGAACTCCGAGCTCGCGCGTGGCGCGTTCGTGACACGGCAGACGATGAACGTGCTACTCCAGGCCCTGGAACGAGATGGCTACGTGACCAGGCCCGCGGAGGCGCCCGTAGGGAAAATTCTTCCCGCGCGGCTCACGCCTCGCGGCCGACGGAGCCTGGAGAAGGCGACCATAGCGGTCCGGTCCGTCGAGATCAGAATGCTGGCAGGCATGACCGAGACCGAGCAGTCAGCCGCGTTCAGGATCCTGCAGAGCATGATTCATTCCCTGCGCGATGGCAACGACGGTGCATAGCTCGTTCCTCGGCGCATTGTCCCTCCCCTCGTAGCGTGAAGACCGTGGCTGCAGGGGAAGTTGGGAGTCATGGCAGAGAAGCGGCGGAAGTTCGACGCGGAGTTCCGTACGGCATCCCGCACCGCGTCTCCTGCCGTGCGCTGGGCGTGAACGAGTCGTGGTTCTACAAGCACCGCAACCGCCGGCCCACCAGCCGTGAGGTCCGTCGTCAGCAGCTGGTGGAGGCGGTGAAGGCGGAGTTCGCCAAGTCGGGCGGCACCTACGGGTCCCCGAAGGTCTGGATCACGCTGGTGCGGCAGGGCTGGCGGGTGTCGGCGAACACCATCGCCAAGCTCATGGCCGAACTCGGCCTGGTCGCCCGCAAGGTCCGCCGTCGACGGGGGCTGACCCGGCCAGGGAAACGGCCGGCGAGCCCGGACTTCGTGAAGCGGGACTTCACTGCCGAGGCGCCCGACCTGGTCTGGTGCGGGGACATGACGGAGATCGAGACCGGGGAGGGCAAGCTGTATCTGGCCACGGTCATCGACCTCTTCTCCCGGCGACTGCTCGGCTATGCGATGGGAGAACGCCACGACGCCGAGCTGGTCGTCGCCGCTCTCAACATGGCCGCGGCCACCCGGGGCGGCGACGTGCGCTGCGTCATTTTTCATAGTGATCGCGGGAGCGAGTACGGCTCCCGCAGGTTCAGGCGGGCCTGCCGCAGGCTGGGCGTCTTTCCATCCATGGGCCGGGTCGGATCATGCTTCGACAACGCCGTCAGCGAGGCGTTCAACAGCGTCCTGAAGGTCGAGTACGTCCACCGGCACACCTTCGCCACCCGTGCCGAGGCGCGGATCCGAATCGCGACCTGGATCACGGACTTCTACAACGTGCGCCGGCTACACAGCGTGTGCGGATTCAAGAGCCCGATCGACCACGAACACGACTACTGGGCCGGCCTCACCGAAGAGCTGGCTGCATAGGAAGGTCTCCACGTTCGGAGGGGATTGACAGGGGGAACTTCAATGCCACTGCGCAGCGACCTCGGGAATGTCTGCAACCTTCGTCTCACCCCGCCCGCCCGTGCGATGCGTCGGCCGGCCTTGTACTGCTTGCTTGTGCGTGTCCCAAAATGAGTTCGCCTCGGCTTGGCGACTCTGAGCCGCCTCCAGCTCCTTTGATAGGCGGTGGCCACGTTCCTTGTTGGCTTGGTTCCAGTACTCCCGCATGACCTGCGACATACGGAGTCGGTCCTTGCGGCTTCCACTGCCCACGTCCAGCGGTTCCGGTGGCTGCAGCCGAGCCACCTGCTGCGGACGGTGGTCCCGGGTACTACCGCCGGTGGCGTCATCTATGACTAGCGACAGCCGAGACCCTAACTACAGGCGCTGACATTCGGCCGGCGAGGTACCTCTGTAGGAGGTCGTTCAGGGCGCTGCCAGGGTTGTACCAACGGTCCGTTGCGCTCGCCGACATCGACCTTGGCTTGCTTGACCCGGTCGCGCACGCGGGTCCTCGCAGCTTGACTCTGACTCGGGGATGTTGGATTTGCCGAGGTCAGCTGCCCAGGGTTCGCCAGCACTTGTAGCGCCCCCACGCGGCCGGTGCCTCGGGCAGGGTGAAGAACTGCTGCATGCGCTCCGGCACCGGAACCGGCCGGCGCAGCCCAGGGGCCGGCG
>NZ_JBSGDB010000117.1:0-21037 GCF_053602155.1 Streptomyces sp. NPDC004561 | reverse complement strand
GACGTGCACGGCGCTGTGGCCGAGGGCTTCGAGCCGGTCGGGGAGGCGTTCGCGGCGAACTCCATGGTCCGGCCGGTGATCCGGGTGCTGGGTGCGGCCTTCCCCGCGCTGTTCGGCCCGGTCGGCCGGATGAGCCAGCGCAACGCCCTGCGCAATCCGCGGCGTACCGGCGCCACGGCCGCCGCGCTGATGGTGGGGCTGGCCCTGGTGGGCGGGATGTCGGTGGCGAGCGCCTCCATGTCGGCGTCGTTCGACCGGCAGATCGACAAGACGCTCGGCGCCGACTTCATCGTCCAGAGCGCCAACTTCACCCCGTTCACCAAGGAGGTCGCCGACCGCGCGGCCGCCACGCCGGGTGCCGGGCTCGTCGTACCGCAGCGGCTCACCCGGGTCGCCGTACGGCTGCCGGACGGCAGCCGGGTGGAGACGGGCGTCACCGGTTACGGCCCACGGCTCGACGACGTCGTCCACATGACCTACGCACAGGGCAGCCCGGCGGCCGCCCTGGCCGACGGGCATCTCGCCATGGACGCGACCTTCGCCGAGGACCACGGCGTACGGGTGGGCAGCGCGCTGCCGGTCGAGTTCCCGGGCGGACGGCGGGCGGAGCTGACGGTGGGCGCGCTCACCGACCAGGCCCCCACCGAGGGCTTCGGGAACCAGGGCGGTCTCTTCCTCGGCCTCGGGACGCTGGAGAGGTACGCGCCCGGCGGGCAGGACTCGGCGCTCTACGTCAACGCGGCCCCCGGCACGAAGGCTCAGGACCTGCGCTCCGGGCTGGAGCGGTCGCTCACGCCGTTCCCGCAGGTCCAGGTGCGCAACCAGACCGACTACAAGAAGCTGGTCCACGACCAGATCGCCGTGCTGCTCTACCTCGTGTACGCGCTGCTCGGCCTGGCGATCGTCATCGCGGTGCTCGGCGTGGTCAACACGCTCGCCCTGTCGGTGGTGGAGCGCACCCGGGAGATCGGGCTGCTGCGCGCGATCGGTCTGGGGCGGCGTCAGCTGCGCCGCATGATCCGGCTGGAGTCGGTGGTGATCGCGGTGTTCGGGGCGGTCCTCGGGCTGGGGCTGGGGCTGGTGTGGGGCGTGTGCATGCAACAGGTGCTGGCCCTGCGCGGGTTGACGGCGTTCGCGATTCCCTGGAGCACGATCGTCGCGGTCGTGCTCGGCTCGGCGGTGGTGGGCGTCGTGGCGGCCCTGCTGCCGGCGCTGCGCGCGTCGCGGATGAACGTGCTGGCGGCGATCGCGCACGAGTGACGCCGCCGGGCGTGGCGCGCTCGTTCGTCGGGGCACGAGGTCCGGATGGTGGAATTCCCGGAGCGCGGGAGCCCGTTCGCAGCAGGCTGATCGCATGACCGACCTGCGCGTACGTCCCGCCGTCCCCGACGACCTCGACTCCGTCCTGGCCTTCTGGAGGACGGCCGCCGAAGGCACGAGCATCAGCGACGACCGCGCCGGGGTGGAGCGGCTGGTCGAGCGCGACCCCGGGGCGCTGATCCTGGCCGAGCGCGGCGAGGAGCTGGTGGGCACGGTGATCGCGGGCTTCGACGGCTGGCGGTGCCATCTGTACCGGCTGGCGGTGCGTCCGGATTGGCGGCGCCAGGGCGTCGCCTCGGCCCTGCTGGCCGCCGCCGAGGAGCGGTTCGTACGGCTCGGCGGCCGGCGCGCGGACGCGATGGTGCTGGTCCGCAACGAGACCGCGCACCACGCGTGGCGTGCGGCCGGATACGGGTCCGAGGAGCACTGGCGGCGCTGGGTGAAACCGCTCACCGACTGATCCCGCGGAATTACTTTGCCCATCCTTTACCATTGAGGGAGCACTCGGTCCTCTATGAAAGGTTGTGAGCGTCCGCCCATGGGCGAGCCTCCCAGTACGCGCCCGCGACACCGCGCGTTCCGTCCTGCCCTGCCCGATCATGGGACGGGGGTGACCCGATGACGGAAGTGCTGTTCCTTCTGCTGGCGATCCTGCTGTCGCTGGCTTGCGGCGCGTTCGTGGCGGCGGAGTTCTCGCTGACCACGGTCGGGCGCGGCGAGCTGGAGCGGGCGGCCCAGCGCGGCGAGCGAGGTGCCCCGGGCGCCCTGAAGGCCGTCCGGAACCTGACCTTCCAGCTCTCCGGCGCCCAGCTCGGCATCACCGTCACCAACCTGGTCGTCGGCATGCTCGCCGAACCGTCGATCGCCAAGCTGCTCGCCGGGCCGTTCCGGGCGATGGGGCTGTCCGCCGGCGCGGCGAGTTCGGTGGCACTCGTCCTGGGTACGGCCCTGTCCACGGTGTTCCTGATGGTCGTCGGCGAACTGGTGCCGAAGAACTGGGCGATCTCCTCACCGCTGGCCGTGGCCAAGCGGGTGGGCAACCCCCAGCGCTGGTTCAGCGCGGCCTTCCGGCCCTTCATCACGCATCTGAACAACGCGGCCAACCGTGTCGTGCGCCGGCTGGGCGTCGAGCCGGCCGAGGAGCTGGCCTCCGCGCGCGGACCGCAGGAACTGGCGGCCCTCGCCCGGCACTCCGCCAAGGTGGGCGCCCTGGAGGCGGACACCGCCGAACTGTTCGTGCGGACACTGAACCTGGCCGGCCTGACGGCGGAGAACGTGATGACCCCGCGGGTCCAGGTCATCGCCCTGGAGGCCCAGGCGACCTGCGAGGACGTGGCGAACGCGACCCGGGCGACGGGCCTGTCCCGGTTCCCGGTCTACCGGGGCTCCCTGGACGCCGTCGTCGGCATCGCCCACATCAAGGACGTCCTGACCGTGCCCGCCGAGCAGCGGCGCCACCGCCAGGTCTCCCAGCTGATGCGCGAGCCGCTGCTGGTGCCCGAGTCCCTCACCGTCGACCGGCTGCTGGACCGGCTCTCCGGCAAGCGCACCATGGCCGTCGTCATCGACGAGTACGGCGGTACGGCGGGCGTGGCGACCCTGGAGGACATCGTGGAGGAGGTCGTCGGCGAGGTGCGGGACGAGCACGACCCGCACGAGACGCCCGACCTCGCCCCCGCCGGCGCGGACACCGCGGGCCGGGCCCTGTACTCGGCGGACGGCGCCGCCCGCACCGACCAGCTGGCGCGCGTGGGACTGCGCGCGCCCGAGGGCCCGTACGAGACCCTGGCCGGCCTGGTCGCCACCGAGCTGGGCCGGATACCCGAGATCGGGGACAGCGTCGAGATCGCCGGCTGGCGGCTGGACGTGGTCGACGCCTCCGGCCGCCGGGCGGCCCGGCTACTGCTGCACGCGCCCCTCGACGACGACCGGACCGACGAGACCACCGAGGGGGCGCGATGACCGCCGTAGAGCTGCTGATCGGACTGGCGACGCTCGTCGTCAACGCCTTCTTCGTCGCCGGTGAGTTCGCGCTGATCTCCGTGCGCCGCTCGCAGATCGAGCCCCTCGCCCAGGAGGGCGACCGGCGTGCGAAGAGCGTGCTGTGGGGCCTGGAGCACGTGTCCGCGCTGCTGGCCGCCGCCCAGCTCGGCATCACGCTGTGCACGCTGGTCCTGGGTGTGGTCGCCGAGCCGGCGATCGCGCACCTGCTGGAACCGGTGTTCCACGCGATGGGCGTGCCCGCGAGCGCGGGCCACGTCGTGTCGTTCGTGATCGCGCTGACCCTGGCGACGTATCTGCACATGCTGCTCGGCGAGATGGTCCCGAAGAACATCTCGCTCGCGGAGCCGGTGCGCAGCGCGCTGCTGCTCGGGCCGCCGCTGGTCGCGCTGTCCCGGGCGCTGCGCCCGGTGATCTTCACGGTCAACACCTTCGCCAACGGGCTGCTGAAGCTGCTCAGGGTGGAGGCCAAGAACGAGGTCGCGGCGACCTTCACGGACACCGAACTCGCCGAGATCGTCAAGGACGCCAGCGAGGCGGGCCTGATCGACGACCGGGCGCAGGAGCGGCTGCACGACGCCCTGGAGCTGGGCAGCCGCCCGGTGCGGGACGTGGTGGTGCCGCTGGAGCGGGTCGTGTACGCGGGGGTGGGCGTCACCCCGGCGGAGGTGGAGCGGCTGTCGGCCGAGTCGGGGTTCTCCCGGTTCCCGGTGGTCGACGTGGGCCGCCGGATCGTGGGCTATCTGCACGTCAAGGACGCGCTGGACGCCTCGGCTCGTGACGTGCCGTTCCGGCTCAGGGACATGCGGTCCATCGCGCGCGTGCGTTCGGGCACCCCGCTGGACGACGTGCTCACCGCGATGCGGGGCAGCCGGACGCACCTCGCCGCCGTGCTGGGCGACGACGGGCGCCTGGCCGGGCTCGTGACCATGGAGGACGTGCTGCGGGAGCTGTTCGGCCAGCCCGTCTGACGCCCGGCCTCCCCCGCACCTCCGGGCCGACCGACCGGCAAGTATGGAAGCGGGATACCATCGCTGTCGCCATGCAGACGAATCCCACTCCTCCCCCGTACACCAGCCTGGTCGCGGTCGGCGACTCCTTCACCGAGGGCATGTCGGACCTGCTGCCCGACGGCTCCTACCGGGGCTGGGCCGACCTGCTCGCGGCGCGGATGGCGGCCGGCTCGCCCGGCTTCCGGTATGCCAACCTCGCGGTGCGCGGGAAGCTGATCAGGCAGATCGTCGACGAGCAGGTGGACGTGGCGGCGGCGATGAACGCCGACGTCATCACCCTCGTCGGCGGGCTCAACGACACCCTGCGGCCCAAGTGCGACATGGGCCGGGTGCGCGATCTGCTGACAGAGGCGGTGGAGCGGCTCGCCCCGGCGTGCGGGCAGCTGGTGCTGATGCGCAGCCCCGGCCGGCAGGGCCCGGTCCTCGAGCGGTTCCGCCCGCGCATGGAGGAGCTGTTCGCCTGCGTGGACGAGCTGGCCCACAAGCACGGGGCGCTGGTCGTCGACCTGTACGGAGCCCCCTCGCTGGGCGACCCGCGCATGTGGGACGTGGACCGGCTGCATCTGACGGCCGAGGGCCACCGCCGGGTCGCCGAGGCGGTGTGGCAGACGCTCGGGTACGAGCCGGTGGACGCCGAGTGGCGGATGCCGATGCCGGCCACTCTCCCGCCGGGCTGGGCGACACGGCGGACGGCTGACGTCCGGTTCGCCCGGCAGCACCTGCTGCCCTGGATAGGCCGCCGTCTGACCGGCCGCTCCTCCGGTGACGGCCGCCCGCCGAAGCGGCCGGAGCTGCTGCCGTACGAGGGTCCGGCGTAGCGCAGCCGCCGTGAGCAGGCGCGTGATCGACGTCCGGGGCCGGATCCACGAGTTCGGCCCCCGGCTGGAGCACGCCCCCGAGGACGTCGTCCACGTCGGCCGCCGCCGGACCATGGGCGGCTGGGGCCTGCTCCCGGACCGCGCGGAAGGACGCCGGCCTGCTGGTGCGCGTCCCAGCCCTGCCACGCGGACGGGCCGGCCGTGACGACCGAGAGGCTCTCGTAGCTTCCCACGAACACCCCGGTGGCGCTGAGCTGCAGGAATCGCCAGTAGAATCCGGTTACGTGACTTCAGCGCCCGCCAAGCCCCGCATCCCGAACGTCCTCGCCGGACGCTACGCCTCCGCCGAGCTCGCCACGCTCTGGTCGCCCGAGCAGAAGGTGAGGCTGGAGCGGCAGCTCTGGCTCGCCGTGCTGCGCGCCCAGAAGGACCTCGGCATCGAGGTGCCGGACGAGGCGATCGCCGACTACGAGCGCGTCCTCGACACCGTCGACCTGGCCTCGATCGCCGAGCGCGAGAAGGTCACCCGGCACGACGTGAAGGCGCGGATCGAGGAGTTCAACGACCTCGCCGGGCACGAGCACGTGCACAAGGGCATGACCTCCCGTGACCTCACCGAGAACGTCGAGCAGCTGCAGATCCGGCTCTCGCTGGAGCTGATGCGCGACCGCACGGTCGCTGTGCTGGCGCGCCTCGGCAGGCTGGCGGGAGAGTACGCCGAGCTGGTCATGGCCGGCCGCTCCCACAACGTCGCCGCGCAGGCCACGACCCTCGGCAAGCGGTTCGCGACCGCCGCCGACGAACTGCTCGTCGCCCACGGCCGGGTCGAGGAGCTGCTGGGCCGCTACCCGCTGCGCGGCGTCAAGGGCCCGGTGGGCACCGCCCAGGACATGCTGGACCTGCTGGGCGGCGACGCCGCGAAGCTCGCCGAGCTGGAGCACCGGATCGCCGGGCACCTGGGCTTCTCGCAGGCGTTCACCTCGGTCGGCCAGGTGTACCCGCGTTCGCTGGACTACGAGGTCGTCACCGCCCTGGTGCAGCTGGCGGCGGCGCCGTCCTCGCTGGCCAAGACGATCCGGCTGATGGCCGGGCACGAGCTGGTCACCGAGGGCTTCAAGCCGGGCCAGGTGGGCTCCTCGGCGATGCCGCACAAGATGAACACCCGCTCCTGCGAGCGCGTCAACGGCCTCATGGTGATCCTGCGCGGCTACGCCTCCATGACCGGCGAGCTGGCGGGCGACCAGTGGAACGAGGGCGACGTGTCCTGCTCGGTGGTGCGCCGGGTCGCGCTGCCGGACGCCTTCTTCGCCCTGGACGGCCTGCTGGAGACCTTCCTGACCGTCCTCGACGAGTTCGGCGCATTCCCGGCGGTCGTGGCCCGCGAGCTGGACCGCTACCTGCCGTTCCTGGCCACCACCAAGGTGCTGATGGGCGCCGTCCGCGCCGGGGTCGGCCGCGAGGTCGCGCACGAGGCGATCAAGGAGAACGCCGTCGCCGCCGCGCTCGCCATGCGCGAGCAGGGCGCCGAGCGCAACGACCTGCTCGACAAGCTCGCCGCCGACGACCGCCTGCCCCTGGACCGCGAGCAACTGGCGGCGCTGATGGCCGACAAGCTGTCCTTCACGGGCGCGGCCGCCGACCAGGTCGGCGCGGTCGTCGGCCGGATCGAGGAGATCGCCAAGCAGCACCCGGCAGCCGCCGGCTACACGCCCGGAGCGATTCTCTGACCCGCTCCCCCCGCTTCACCAGGGCGGACCTGGAGACCGCCCGCGACCGGCTCGTGTGATGGATCCAGGCACGTGAAAGGCCCCGCCCATCCGCCGATTGGGGGGCGGACGGACGGGGCCAGACGGACCAGCGCGGTCAGATTGCTTGGGGCTGCTGACCGGAGCGGGCGTTCGCGAGCTTGTTGTAGGAGTGGTGGGAGCAGGTGCACTTGCTCATTGGCGGGATCTCGCCACCGTGAGGCAGCGGAACGTCCTCGGTCTGGAGGCAGGAGCGGTGCAGGTCCTTGTAGTGCGACCGTTGTGCCAGCACGCACTCGGTGGACATGCCCGAGGTGTCCACGGTGGTTTCGTTCACGCGAAGATCCCCCCGCTGCTCACCGAGTTCATCACTCGGGTTAGCTCACGCATCGCCTCCAGTCGCTCCGCGTCCGTGGCGGGGCGGACGCGAGCAGGGTCGGCATCCCACTCGCGCCCGCCGGCCACCGGCCGCAACTGAACGGCCGGGCCCACGTGGCCCATGACGTACCCGAGCTTGTGGCTCTTCGTGTCGACGACCAGGGCCCCGGTTGCGTGCTCCTCTAGTTCTTCTGCCATCACTCACGGCCCCCTCGCCGAAGCGCCTCCGCCAGCTGCACGGCCACGTCGGCGCGCACCCGGCCCAGCTCGACGAGCTTCAGGTCCGGGGACGCGAGTTCGACGCCGAGGGAAGGGAAGACGATCCGAACTTCGGTCAGGGCTGCCCGGAGCGCCTCCACCGCCGTGTACGGGTCGACGTCCGACTTCCCGGGCAACTGCGCCTGGCGATGCTTAGGGACCAACCACCGAACGAAGGGAACCACCATCTGCGGAGGTGACCTGATAGTGAATGCCGATAGTGGTCGCCAATATTTGCCGCGCACTCATAACGGAGACCGCAGAGGCCCTGCTACCGGCGGTGGCGCCCTCCTAACACCTACCCAACGAGCCCCTCGGCCGCCAGCTGCTTCGCGGCGGCCAGGATGCAGTCGCGCGGCACCTCGACGATGGCCTCGTTCACGCCGGCCGACGCGCCCAGCTCCCGCATGCGGGCCTGCTCCTCGTCCGTGAGGCGTACCCCGCGCCCGACGAGCGAGCCGATGACGAGAAAGTCGCCGGTGTCCAGCTCCAGGACGTCGGGGCAGTTGTTGGCTCCGACCGACCCGCGTTCGGCGGGCGTCGATCCGATGCGGCGCATGAGACTCCTTGCGGTGACAGGATCGGTGTTATGAACACCAATACGGACTGGGCGTACCGGGTGTTCGAGCCGCACGGTTCCGAGGGCTGGCGCCCCTACGGCAGCGACCCCGAACGGTGGCAAGGCGCGATCACCGCGCCCGACTCGGCCGAAGGCGCCAAGCACGCCATCGGCCGCATCGTCGCCGACCTGATGACCCAGTGGGAGAGGTCCGGCCTCCACCACGCTATGCACGTGCGGGTCTTCCTCTGGCATGACGAGGAGGGCGAGATGGAGGATGCAGACTTCGTGGTGGAGGTCCGGCCCCGGTCGGACATCGACCCAGCGTGACGAATCTGGGCCGAACCCGCGCACCGCCGAGATACCGGCCCGGGAACACGGGATAGATGGATCAAGGGATGCCAGGGTGGACACCTTGTCACTATGGGTGAGCGCGCGGATTTTCCGGGGCCTGGGAGGGGAGGGGAAAGAAACTCTCACGGAGGCAGGCGCGGCGAGCTGATCTATGGGGCTCATGATCACGTCCCGCGTGGTCTGCCGGTCCGGCCGGTCCCCCTCCGGTGCCCCCAGGGGGCACCCCGACGGCCCGCCGGTCCCCTCCCCCAACCTAAGTGCGCCTGACCAGCCACGACGGCCCGCAGGCGCAGCTCAGCAGGCATGCCGGCAGGCGGTATGGGGCGTGCCAGGGGGCATACGCACTGGTCAGGGGCACGCCAGGGTCAGGGCCTGGGGTGAGAGCGGTACGCCAAGGTGGCGACATTGTGAGGGGCGAGCGCCGAGCACAGCGATCTCGGTCGCTGATCATGCGCTGCTCTTGATCACCTTCAGGTGACGTCCGACCGCTTGCCGCCCGCGCTCCAGGGACTCTCCCTCTAGGCCAGCTTCCCTGAGTGCACGGCCTACAGCGGTGCGGATCATGGATGCCTGCACCTCCTTGATCCGCACCGCGCGCTCATCGAGATTCAGCCGCGCCGCCGAGGGCGGACGGCTGCTGACCGCCAAGGTGCGGCGCCTCGAACCGAGGTGGCTGGCCGTGGTCGGGGTGACCGCGTACCGGTCGGCCTTCGGCGACCGCGCGGCGCGGGTGGGGCCGCAGGAGCGGACCATCGGGGACACCCGGGTGTGGGTGCTGCCCAATCCCAGCGGCCTGAACGCCCATTGGACGGCGGCGACGATGGCGGAGGAGTTCGCCCGGCTGCGGGTGGCCGCCGAAGCCGGGTGATCAGGGCGGGTCCGTCTCCGTCACTATGCCGAGGAGCTGGAACGGAAGCTCCTTGTACCCGTGGGACACACCGAGGGCGACCCATCTGCCCGACCCTGGCACCTGCCACAGGTGGACGTCCGGCACGTGCTCGCTCAGCCGGGCCCAGGGCTCCTCGATGTCCTCACCCCCCAACGCCCGGTCGAGGACACTGCGCAGGCTGATCTGCTGCGCCGGCCCCCACCGCCCGGTGAGCCGCGCCGCGAGACCGTCCCGGTCGTCCTCGTACCGCGCCGCCGTCTCCTCCCATGCCGTGCCGTCGTCCTCCCAGAAGTCACCGCTGGTCTGTAAGGCGGCTATGTGGAACCCGGGCCCGCTCTCGCCGTGCTCCGTCCCGCCGTGCCCGGCGGGGAACTCCCGGGCGCACAGCAGCTCGATGACGGTCAGGCACGTCGCGATGTCCATGCGATCCAGTAAAGCGGGCCCCACTGACAATTGGCGGGCCGTCACGCGTCCCTGCGGTGGAGGGTCCACGCGCCCCCGAGCAGGGCCGTCGCCGTCCACAGCGCGCTCACCGCGAGCCCGCTCCACGGGCCGAGGGGGCCGTGCCAGGAACTGTGCAGCACCATCTGACCGGCCCGGTCGGGCAGGAAGTCGGCGACGCCCGAGGACATGTCGCCGATGACGAAGGACACGATCAGCAGGAACGGGATCAGGAGGGAGAGGGTCGCGACGCCGCTGCGCAGCACGGCCGTGAGACCGGCGGCGAACAGGGCTATCAGCGTCAGCTGCACGCCGCAGCCGACGGCGCCGCGCAGTCCCTCCGTCCAGCTCGGGCCGGAGGCGCCGAGGGTGGCCTTGCCCACCAGCAGCGTCACGCCCCCCGTGAGGAGTCCGACGGCGAGCACGGGCAGGGCGATCGCCGTGGCCTTCGCGGCGAACCAGCGCCGCCGGTCGGGCACGGCCGCCAGCGTCAGCCGCAGCGCGCCGCCCCGGAACTCCGACGACAGGGCCGTCGTACCGAAGGCGATCGCGGCGATCTGCCCGAAACTGATGCCGAAGAACACCGAGAACAGCGGGTCCGGGTCGACGGGGTCGACGGAGGCGGAGGCGAGCGCGGAGAACAGTGCTGTGGCGAGCAGGACCGCGGCCAGGGAGCCGACGAGCGAGCGCAGCGTGCGGATCTTGATCCACTCGGCGCGCAGAACCGGGGTGAACGGCATGGTCAGACCTCCTGGGGCTGGGCGGTGAACTCGGCTTCTGCGGCGGTCAGATCGAAGTAGGCCTGTTCCAAAGTGGCCTCCTGGGCGGCCAGTTCCAGCACGGGCAGGCCCGCCTCCGCCATGAGGCGGCCGAGATCGTCCACGCGCGCGTGCCGCACGATCCAGGCCCCGTCCTCGTGGCGGGTGGCGTCGTGGCCGTGCCGGTCGAGCAGGTCGCCGAGCGCGGCGGCCTCGGTGGTGCGGATCCTGACCTGCGGCCGTACGCGTGCGTGGATGAACTCCTGGACCGGGGTGTCGGCGAGGAGACGGCCCCTGCCGAGGATCACGAGGTGGTCGGCGAAAGCGGCCGTCTCGTTCATCAGATGGCTGGAGACCAGGACGGTACGGCCGCCGGCCGCCAGGTCGCGCAGCAGGGTGCGGATCCAGACGATGCCTTCGGGGTCCAGGCCGTTGGCGGGCTCGTCCAGCAGGATCACCTCGGGGTCGCCGAGGAGGGCCGCGGCGATGCCGAGCCGCTGGCGCATGCCCAGGGAGTAGGTCCTCACCCGGCGCCGGGCCACCGCGGCGAGGCCGGTCTGCTCCAGGACCGTGTCGACCCGGTGGTCCGGGATGCGGTTGCTCGCGGCCAGGGCCCGCAGATGGGCGTGCGCGGTGCGGGAGCCGTGCGCGGCGCCGGCGTCCAGCAGGGCGCCCACCCGGCGCAGGGGCTCCCGGAGTTCGGCGTAGGCACGGCCGCCGATCGTGGCGGTGCCGGAGGTGGGCCGGTCCAGACCGAGGACGAGCCGCATGGTGGTGGACTTGCCGGCGCCGTTGGGGCCGAGGAATCCGGTGACGCGGCCGGGGCGGACGCTGAAGGTCAGGTGGTCCACGGCCCGCCGGGCGCCGTACTCCTTGGTGAGGTCGCGTACGTCGATGCTGGTCATGGCTTCAGCCTGGCCGTTCGCGGGAGTTCGCTCCTCCCGCGCCGGTGGAGACCGTCTCCCCCGTGCGAGGGAGGTCCGTTGTCGGTGCCGCCTGCGACGATGTCCGCATGGTTCGCTTCCTGCGCCCGCTGCTGCGCGGGACGACGTACACGCGACTGCTGCACCTGTGGGTGCCCATGCTGATGGAGAGCGTGTGGCTGTTCATCGACATGTCGAAGCCCTGGGTGCCCGCCCTGGTACTCGTCCCGGTCGGCCTCGTACCCGCGGTGCGGACGGGTGAGGGGGTGCAGGCCAGGCTGCTGCTGACGCCGGGCGCGAAGGAGCCGGGCATCTCCGAGGCGCCGTCGGCGACATGGCGGGACCGGCTGCGCACGGTGCTGTGGCTGGAACTGCGGTGGGTTCTCGGATGGGCGGCCACGTTCGTCACGGTGTGGCTGCCCGTCATCGGGTTCGAGCTGGCGCGGTGCGCGTGGGGGCGGGCGCCGTCCGGGGTGCCGCTGCTGGACCGGCTGCCGCCGGACCGCGGCTGGGCCCTGCTGACCCCGCTTCCGCTGCTCGCCCTGTACGGCGCGGTCGTCGGCCTGGGCGAGCTGGTCACGGTCTGCGCGCGCAGGCTGCTCGGGCCGTCCGCCGCCGAGCGGCTGGCCGCCCTGGAGGAGCGCACCGAACAGCTGCTGGAACGCACCCGCATCGCTAGGGAGTTGCACGACTCGATCGGACACGCGCTGACGGTGGCGGTGGTGCAGGCCGGCGCGGCGCGGACGGCGGGTGATCCGGAGTTCACCGACCGGGCGCTGGCCGCCATCGAGGAGACCGGCCGGGCCGCCCTCGCGGACCTGGAGCGGGTGCTGGGTGTGCTGCGCGAGTCCGAGCGGCCGGTGAGCGCCCGGCCCACGCTGGCCGAGGCCGACCGGCTCCTGGAGTCGGCGCGGGCCTCGGGGGCGAAGGTCGACGCCGAGGTGACCGGGCCGGTCGCGGCCCTGCCGGGACCGGTGTCGCGCGAGGGCTACCGCATCCTTCAGGAAGCGCTCACGAACGTGCTGCGGCACGCGGGATCCGTTCCGGTGCGGGTCCGTCTCGCGGCCGAGCAGGACAGGCTCGTCCTGGAGGTGCGCAATCCGCTGCCGGCTCCGATACCCGGGCCCGGGCGGGGCAGCGGGCTGCGGGGCATACGGGAGCGCGCCGCGCTGCTCGGCGGCAGTGTGCGCACCGGTCCGGACGAGGGCGACTGGCAGGTGCGGGCGGAGCTGCCGCTGAGTTGATCTAGGCTGGCCGGATGCCGGTCACCGTTCTCCTCGTCGACGACGAACCCCTGGTCCGCACGGGCCTGCGGGCCGTGCTGGAGGCGCAGCCCGACATCGAGGTGGTGGGCGAGGCGGCCGACGGGGCGGCGGTCATCCCCCTGGTGCGTCAGTTGCGGCCCGACGTGGTGGCCATGGACGTACGGATGCCCCTGCTGGACGGGATCGAGGCCACGCGCGCGGTGCTGCGCACGGTGGCCGAGCCGCCGAAGATCCTCGTGGTGACCACCTTCGAGGACGACGAGTACGTGTACGAGGCGCTGCGCGCGGGTGCCGACGGCTTCCTGCTCAAGCGGGCCCGGCCCGCCGAGATCGTGCACGCGGTACGGCTGGTGGCCGAGGGAGAGTCGCTGCTGTTCCCCGCCTCCGTACGACGGCTGGCCGCCCGGTACGGCGACGGCGACCGGCCCGCGCGTGCCGTGCTGGAACGGGCGCGGCTGACGGAGCGGGAGGCGGAGGTGCTGCGGCTCATGGCCCGGGGGCTGTCGAACTCGGAGATCGCCGCCCGGCTGGTGGTGGGCACCGAGACGGTCAAGTCGCATGTGAGCGCCGTGCTGGCCAAGCTCGGCGCGCGCGACCGCACCCAGGCGGTGATCGCGGCGTACGAGTCGGGGTTCGTCGAGCCGGGCTGAACAACCGCCCCGCTGCCGGGCGCCGGGGGAACCCGGCGCTCGCCGGGTCGTGCCGGGCCGAGTACGATCCGCCCAACACGCCCGCGAGCTGGAAGGACGGACGGTGGGGCAGCTGACCGGCGGCGACCCCTCGCTGCTGCGAAGGATCAATTCCGCAGTGGTGCTGCACGCGCTGCGTGCCACGGACTGCGCGACGCTCACCGAGATCACCCGTGTCACCGGACTGTCCCGGCCGACGGTCGAAGGCGTCGTCGAAGGACTCATCGAGGCCGGGCTCGTCGTGGAGACGGCCGCCGACGAGGGCACCGCACGCCGTCAGGGGCGGCCCGCCCGCCGGTTCCGGTTCCGGGCCGAGGCGGGGCATCTGCTGGGCCTGGAGATCGGGGCGCACCGGGTCGCCGCGCTGCTGTCCGACCTGGACGGGCGGGTGCTGGGCGCGCAGGCCAAGGAGGTCGACGAGACGGCCTCGGCGGACGAGCGGCTGGACCGGCTGCGCGGCGCGGTCGCCGAACTGCTGCGGCGGGCCGGAGTCGCCCGCAGCTCGCTGCGCGCGGTGGGTGTGGGCACGCCGGGCATCGTGGAGGCCGACGGCACGGTACGGCTGAGCACGGCGCTGCCGCAGTGGACCGGCCTCCCCCTCGGCGAGCGGCTGAGCCGTTCCTTCAAGTGCC
Organism: Streptomyces sp. NPDC004561; assembly: GCF_053602155.1. Classification (NCBI taxonomy): domain Bacteria; kingdom Bacillati; phylum Actinomycetota; class Actinomycetes; order Kitasatosporales; family Streptomycetaceae; genus Streptomyces; species Streptomyces sp. NPDC004561. The sequence continues at coordinate 6,994 of NZ_JBSGDB010000117.1, read as the reverse complement.
CGGTGCTGGTGGAGAACGACGCCAACGCGGCGGCCGTCGCCGAGCACTGGAAGGGTGCGGCGAGCGAGACGGACGACGTGGTGTTCGTGCTGGCCGGGCTGAGCCCGGGGGCGGGGTCGCTGATCGGCGGGCGGCTGCACCGCGGCTACGGCGGGGCGGCCGGGGAGATCGGCGCGCTGCATCTGCTGGGCCGGGAGGCGACCCCGGAGACGCTGCTGTCCACCACCGACGAGCCGTTGAACCCGTTGGACGAGCAGGCGGTGGCCGAGGTGTTCGCGCTGGCGCGGGAGGGCGACCAGCGGGCGCGGGCGGCCGTGGAGCGGTTCATCCAGCGGCTGGTGCACGATGTGGCCGCGCTGGTGCTGGCGCTCGATCCGGAGCTGGTCGTCATCGGTGGCTGGGCGGCCGGTCTGGACGGCGTGCTGGAGCCGCTGCGCCGCGAACTGGCCCGCTACTGCCTGCGCCCGCCCCGGGTGGCCCTGTCCGCGCTGGGCGAGGCGGTCGTGGCCACGGGTGCGCTGCGGCTGGCCATGGACCACGTCGAGGAGCAGCTGTTCGCGGTGGAGGGCACGGTGACGGCGCGGCGCTGACCGGGGGCGCGCCGGTGAGTGCCCCCGCCCTGTGCGGCGGCGCGGGGTGGGAGCGGATCCCCGTCATCGGTGAAACGCCGTACGCCCCGGCGGAGTTCCGGGGCGCGAGGGCGAGGCAGCGGTGACAGGGCCGACGGAGATGTCGTAGGCCCGTTGCCCGTTGCCGTACGCACGGGCCGGGAGGGCCGGCGGGGCTCAGGACGCGCGGCGTTCCGGGTCGTGGTGTATCTCGACGTCCGCCGAGTCGCCGAAGGTCAGCCGGCAGGTGTCGGCGCGGTAGGTCGCCACGGACAGTGCCGCGGTGCGGCCCTGGGCGACGAAGCGGGTGGTGACGACGAGGACGGGCGAGCCGGGGAGCCGGTCGAGTTCCCGGGCGTCGTCCGCGCGGGCCGAGCCCAGCTCCACGGCGCGCTCCTGGCCCTCCAGCTCCAGGTGGTGCAGCTCCCGCAGCACGGCACGCGCGCGCGCCGGACCGGAGGGCGCGTCGATCGCCGTGAGGTCGGGTACCGAGGCGGCCGGGACGTAGAGCAGCTCGGTGGCGACGCGCTGGCCGTGGGACATCCGGGAGCGGGACACGGTGTGCACGGGCTCGTCCACGGCGGTCTCCAGGGCCGTGGCGACGGCCGCGGGCGGCGCGGCCTGGACGCAGTCCACGGGCTGCCAGGCGTCTGCGGCGGTGCCCGGCCAGGTGTGCTGCTCGGTGCCGACGGCCACGCCCACGCGCGGGGGCGCGACGGTGGTGCCGACGCCGCGGCGGCGCTGCAGCCGGCCTTCCAGCTCCAGCTGTTCCAGGGCCTGGCGGAGCGTGGCGCGGGCCACGCCGAAGCGGGCGGCGAGGTCGCGCTCGTTGGGCAGGATCTCGCCGACCGAGAACTCGGAGTCCAGTGCCTCACTGAGCACGGTCTTGAGATGCCAGTACTTCGGTTCCGGCACCGAATCCAGCTGCGTGGTCCCCACCCTGTCCTCCGCAAGAGCCGTGGTCCGGCGGTTTTTAGCGCCCTTGTTTATTAAAGGTTGTTGCACTTCTCTGCGACCATAGGACGGCGCTCACCCTTGGTCAAGACCAATCCTCGATCCCTTGGGCAACGCATGGGTGACCTGCGGTGGAGCGTTCACGAGGCGTTCGTACGCGGCGGGGTGTGTGACATCGCGGCAAAGCCCCCGTCGCACAACGGGGGCGTGCGGGGGGGCGCACGGTTCAGTGGTCGGCCAGGTGCCGCAGCTTGTCGGGGTTGCGGATGATGTACACGGCCGTGACACGGCCGTCGGCGACGTCCACCTGGAACAGGCTGTCGGGCTTGTCGCCGGACAGGACCAGCACGGCGGGGCCGCCGTTGGCCTCCAGGAAGCGCAGGGACAGGTCCGGACCGGCGGTGGGCACGACGGCGGCCAGGAAGCGGCCGATCTTGTCGGCGCCGAGCAGGACACGGACCGGCGCCTTGGCCTTGCCGCCGCTGTCGCCGACCAGGCGGGCGTCGGGGGCGAGCAGGGACATGAGCCCGTCGAGGTCGCCACCGCCCGCGGCGGCGAGGAAACGTTCGGTCAGCTCCCGCCGCTGAGCCGGGTCGACCGCGTAGCGCGGCCTGCGCTCGTCGACGTGCCGGCGCGCCCGGCCGGCGAGTTGCCGTACCGCCGCCTCGCCGCGGTCGAGCAGCCCGGCGATCTCGGCGTAGGGGTAGCCGAACGCCTCCCGGAGGACGAAGACGGCCCGCTCCAGGGGTGACAGCGACTCCAGGACGACCAGGACGGCGAGGGAGACCGTGTCGGCGAGGACGGCCCGGTCCGCGGCGTCCGGGGCGGCCTCGCCGAACTCGGTGAGGTACGGCTCCGGCAGCCAGGGTCCGACGTACGACTCGCCGCGCGCCTGCACCTGCCGCAGCCGGTCGATGGCCAGGCGGGTGGTGATCCGCACCAGGTAGCCGCGCGGCTCGCGGACCTCCGCGCGGTCGGCGCGGGTCCAGCGCAGCCAGGCGTCCTGGACCACGTCCTCGGCGTCCGCCACCCGGCCGAGCATGCGGTAGGCGACTCCCGTCAGCAGGGGCCGGTGCTCTTCGAAGACGTCGGTGCTGGGATCGGCGGTCACGTTTCCATCCCATCCGACACGCCCCGCCGATGTCCACCGGGAATCAGTCGGCCGGAACGCGTACCGGATCACAATGACCGCGGACCGCCGGGCCGGCGGCCGAGGACCTGGAGGTGGTCGATGCGGTACGGGGTGCTGGGCACGGGGGAGGTGGGCCGCGCCCTGGGCGGCAGACTGGTGGAGCTGGGCCACGAGGTGACGCTCGGCTCGCGCACCAAGGACAACCCGGTGGCGCAGGAGTGGGCCACCCTGGCGGCGGGCCGGGCCCACGCGGGGACGTTCGCGGAGGCGGCCGCGTCGGCCGAGCTGGTCATCAACGCGGTGAGCGGCCGGGTGACGCTGGACGCGCTCCGGGCGGCCGGCGCGGAGCACCTCGACGGCAAGGTCCTGGTGGACGTCTCCAACCCCCTGGCGTTCGAGGACGGACACCCCCGGCTGGATCCGGTGGAGTCGGACAGCGTGGGCGAGCAGATCCAGCGGGCCTTTCCGCACGCGCGCGTGGTGAAGACGCTGAACACCGTCAACTGCCGGGTGATGGTGGCCCCGGGGCGGGTCCCGGGCGAGCACAACCTGTTCGTGTGCGGCGACGACGCGGCCGCCAAGGAGCAGGCGACGGCACTGCTCGGCGAACTCGGGTGGCCGGCGAAGCGGGTGCTGGACCTGGGCGGCATCGGGTCGGCACGCGCGCTGGAGATGTATCTGCCGCTGTGGCTCGGGCTGTCCCGCGTGTTCGGGGACGCCGACTTCAATGTCGAGGTGCGCCACGCGCGTTGACGGACGAACACCCACGGGAGGCAGGACGAGCCAGGGGCTACCCGCCGGTAGTAATTGCTGACAAGCTGTCTACGACGTCCGCCGGCAGCAGCGCACACGAGGAGCACCCCATGTCCGCCACCGTCTCCTTCAAGGTCTCCACCCCGCACGGCCCCAGGGACGTGACCGTGTCCTACGCGCGCGCGGGACGTGGCGAACCGCTGGTGCTGCTGCACGGCATAGGCCACCACCGGCAGGCCTGGGACCCGGTCGTGGACATCCTCGCCACCGAGCGCGACGTGATCGCGGTCGACCTCCCGGGCTTCGGCGCGTCGCCCGGCCTGCCCGACGGCCTCGCCTACGACCTGCCGACGACCAACGCCGTGCTCGGCGCCCTGTTCGAGGCGCTGGGGCTGGACCGTCCGCACGTCGCCGGCAACTCGCTGGGCGGTCTGCTCGCCCTGGAGCTGGGCCGCGAGAAGCTCGTACGGTCCGTCACCACGTTCTCCCCGGCGGGCTTCTGGACGGAGGCCGAGCGCCGCTACGCCTTCACGGTGCTGCTCACGATGCGGGGCGTCGCCCAGCGGCTCCCGCTCCCCCTCGTGGAAGGGCTGAGCCGTACGGCGGCCGGCCGCACCGCGCTGACGAGCACCATCTACGCGCGCCCCGCCCGCCGTGCCCCGGAGGCAGTCGTCGCGGAGACGCTCGCGCTCGTGGGCGCCACCGGCTTCGACGCGACCCTGCGGGCGGGCGCCACCGTCCGGTTCACCGACGAACTGCCGGGCCTGCCGGTCACGGTGGCCTGGGGCACCCGGGACCGGATCCTCGTGCGCCGCCAGGGCATCCGCGCCAAGCAGCTCATCCCGCACGCCCGGCTGGTGCGCCTGCCCGCCTGCGGCCACTGCCCGATGAACGACGACCCGGCGCTGGTGGCCCGGGTCATCCTGGACGGCAGCCGTTGAACGACGGGTCTGCCCCCTTCCCGCTCCGCACGCGCGCGTGCCGGCGGAGCGGAGTGCGGCGCGCGTCCCCCTCGGCGCGTTGTTCACTCGCGGTTCGCGTACGCGCCGCGGCGCACCAGTAGGTGTGGCTCTGCACACTGGCCGGATCCCCTATGGAGGCACAGCCATGTCACACCGTCCGCTCCCGGGCCGCCGCAGCGTTCTGCGCGGCTCCCTCGCCGCGTCGGCGGCCCTGACCCTGCCCGTGGGCCTCGGCGCGGCCCCGGCGTTCGCACGCTCCGGACGCCCCGAGGCGGGCTGGGGCGTACAGGCGGGCGACGTGACCGCCGACTCCGGCCTGGTGTGGGTGCGTTCGGAACGGCCGGCCCGGATGATCGTGGAGACCTCGGCCACCGAGTCGTTCCGCGATCCGCGCAGATGGCACGGTCCGCTGCTCGGCGCCGGCACCGACTTCACCGGCACCACCCGGCTGCACGGCCTGCCCTCCGGCGAGCAGATCCACTACCGCGTGCTGCTGGCCGACCCGGACGACCCGCGCCGCACCGGCGAGCCGGTGACCGGCACGTTCCGCACGGCGCCCGCAAAGCGGCGGCACGGCGTGAGGTTCGTCTGGTCGGGTGACCTGGCCGGCCAGGGCTGGGGCATCGACGAGTCGATCGGCGGCTACCGGATCTTCGACGCCATGGCGAAGACCGACCCGGACTTCTTCCTGTGCAGCGGCGACAACATCTACGCCGACGGACCGATCTCCGCGACCGCCACCCTGCCCGACGGCAGCACCTACCGGAACGTCACCACCGAGGCGAAGTCGCACGTCGCGATCACCTTGGACGACTACCGGGGCAACTTCCGCTACAACCTGCTGGACCGGGCGCTGCGCCGGTTCAACGCCCAGGTGCCGAACATCATCCAGTGGGACGACCACGAGGTCCGCAACAACTGGTACCCGGGCGAGGTCATCGGCGCCGGCACCCCCTACCAGGCCGGCACGAGGCTCGACGACCTGGCGCTGCGCTCGCGGCAGGCGTTCTCCGAGTACTTCCCGATCTCCACCGTCAGCGGCCGCCCGGACGGCCGGCTCTACCGCGTCGTCAACCACGGTCCGCTGCTCGACGTGTTCGTGCTCGACATGCGCACCTACCGCAACGCCAACTCCCCCGACGACCAGACCGTGGACCCGGTGGGCATCCTCGGCCGTGAGCAGCTGGAGTGGCTCAAGCACGAGCTGGCGAAGTCCCGCGCCGTGTGGAAGGTGATCGCCAACGACATGCCGCTCGGCCTCGTCGTACCGGACCCGGTCGAGGGCAGGCCGAACTTCGAGGCGGTCGCGCAGGGCGACCCCGGGGCGCCGCTCGGCCGCGAGCTGCAGATCGCGGAGCTGCTGCGGTTCGTCAAGCACCGGCGGATCACCGGCACGGTGTGGCTCACGGCCGACGTGCACCACACCTCGGCCCAGCACTACGACCCGTCGCGGGCCGCCTTCAAGGACTTCGAGCCGTTCTGGGAGTTCGTCTCCGGTCCGCTCAACGCCGGAGCGTTCCCGGCCAGCGCGCTCGACGGCACGTTCGGCCCGGACCGGGTGTTCGTCAAGGCCCCGACCGCCTCGAACGTCTCGCCCGCCGAGGGTTACCAGTTCTTCGGCGAGGTCGACATCGACGGCGACAGCGGTGAGCTGACGGTCCGGCTGCGCGAGTACGACGGCACCGTACTGTTCACGCGGACGCTGCAGCCGGGCCGGGTCGGCCAGTAGGCGCCGGCGGCACCGCAGGTTCCCGTACCCTTCGAGCCGTGCCGCGCACCGGCGTCATCCCCCGGGGCGCGGCACGGCAACTCGGCTGTGCGGCAAGTGTTTTCGCAGGTCAGCCCAATTGTCAGTGGTCGCCTCTACGGTTTCTCCCATGACGCGATCACTGCAGACCGTGGCCTATCGGCGACCCTCCGCACTCGAGTCCGCCACGGACGGCGGCCGCCTCGGCCTGGAAACGTCCCGGGGCGCGACTCCCACGGGTGCCAAGGACCATCCGCGGTTCTTCGCGGGGTTCCTGACCTCTCCTCAGGCGGCCGCCGCCGGGCTGCTGGCGGTTGCCGACGTCGCGGCGGCGCGGTACTACCAGCCGCAGCTGCGCGCCTCGCTCGACCCGGTGGTGACGGGCAACGGCGACCGGCTGCGCTTCGAGTCGTTCTCCGGGTGCGGCGGGGTCTATGCCCGCCTGGACGTGCTCACCGAGGGCCTGGACGGCGGCGAGGTGGGGCACGGGACGACGAACGTGGACGTCAACGACCCGCTGCGCGAGGCGCTTTCGCGGATCGGCGGCGACGACCCGCTGCACCTCCGGGTCGGCCCGGAGGAGCTGGCGGTCACCACGCTGGACGGACCGGTGGTGGAGAAGAAGGTCCCGCTGCCCGACCGGTGGCTGCGCGGCTTCGCCGAGGCCCAGGTGATCGCCGCCGGTTTCGACCTGCGGGCCGAACTGCCGACCGACGAGGCGGTGCGGTTCCTGCGCGCACTGCCCCGTTCGGGCGGGACCCGGCGCGGCGCGGGCGGCCCGCGCTGGGTGGTACCGGCGGGGCGGACCCTGCGTCCCACGACGCGGGCGGTGCCGGGC
>NZ_JBSGDB010000116.1:0-21173 GCF_053602155.1 Streptomyces sp. NPDC004561 | reverse complement strand
GCCGCCGCGTCCGGAGCCGCATCCTTGGACGGGCGGCTCTGCCCCGGACGGCCGACGGAACGCCGACGGGCCACCGGGCCGACGGGGCCCTCGCGCCTTCGGGGACCGACCGGCCGACGGCTGACGCGGCCCCCCGGTCCCCGAAGGACGAGCCCTGTCCCACCCATGTCCTCCAGTTCGTCCCCGGCGCCGACCCGCTGGCCGAGCTGGTCCGCCGTGTCCCCGACCTCGCCCCCGTCGCGGCCGAGGCGCGCGAGGCCGAGCGGGAGGCGGCACGGAATCCGGCCGCCCCCGGCGGCGACGCCCCGCACATCGCCCGGGCGGTGCGGGAGGCCGTCACGGCGTGGGCGCGCCGCGAGACACCCGCGGGCCCCCGGCCGGTCCTCATCGTCGACCAGTTCGAGGAGGCGTTCACCCTCTGCTCCGACGAGGTGGAGCGGCGTACCTTCATCCAGCTCCTGCACGCCTGCTGCACCCCGCACCCCGGCCCGGCCGGGACCGCGCCCGTCCTGGTCGTCCTCGGCGTCCGCGCCGACTTCTACGAGCAGTGCCTGCGCTACCCCGAGCTGGCCGACGCCCTCCAGCACCGGCACATGGTGCTCGGCCCGCTGACCAGCGGCGAGCTGCGCGAGGCGGTGACCGGCCCCGCCAAGGCGGTGGGGCTGGAGATGGAGCCGGGGCTGGCCGAGCTGATCGTCCGCGAGGTGAGCGCCGACGGCCCGCGCGGGGCGCACGACGCGGGCGTGCTCCCGTTGCTCTCGCACGCCCTGCTGGCCACCTGGCAGCGCCGGAAGGCCGGGAGGCTGACGCTGGCCGGCTACCGCGCGGCGGGCGGCATCCAAGGAGCGGTCGCGGCGACCGCCGAGCGCGCCTGGTCCGGCCTGGACCCAGCCGCCCGTGCCGCCGCCCGGCTGCTCCTGCTGCGGCTGGTGCGGCTCGGCGAGGACACCGTGGCCACACGCCGGCGGGGCACCCGGCGCCAGCTGGCGCAGGAGTCGGCGGACCCCGGCAAGACGGAGGAGTCCCTCGAGGCGCTGGTGCGGGCCCGGCTGGTGACGCTGGACGCGGACACCGTGGAGATCACCCACGAGGCGCTGCTGCACGCCTGGCCCCGGCTGCGGCACTGGATCGACGACAACCGCAACGACCACCTGCTGCGCCAGCGTCTCGAGGAGGACGGCCGGGCCTGGGAGGACTCGGAGCGGGACAGCTCGCTGCTGTACCGGGGTTCCCGGCTGGAGCAGGCCCGCAGCTGGGCGCGGTCGGCGGGGGACACCTTCCTGACCCGCAGCGCGGTGGAGTTCCTGGCGGCCTCGGTCCGGCTGCGCAAGCGCACGGTGTGGCTCAGCCGGGCGGCGGTGGCCGCCCTGGTCGTGCTCGCCCTCCTCGCCGGCGGCTCGGCGGTGATCGCCTGGCAGCAGCGGGACGACGCCGTGTTCGAACAGGTGCTCGCCGAAACGGACCGGGTGCAGCACACGGACCCCTCGCTGGCCGCCCAGCTCGACCTGGTCGCCCACCATCTGCGTCCCGGCGACGAGGGCACCTACAGCCGTCTGATCTCGATCGTGAACGCGCCGCTGGCCACCCCCCTGTCCGGCCACACCGGCGCCGTCTACCTGACCTCCTTCAGCCCCGACGGCCACACCCTGGCCACGGCCAGCTACGACCGGACCGTCCGGCTGTGGAACGTCACCGACCCGACCCGGCCCCGCCCCCTCGGCCGGCCCCTCACCGGGCACACCAGCTGGGTGAGCAGCGCCGTCTTCGGCCCGGACGGGCACACCCTCGCCAGCGCGGGCGACGACGGCACGATCCGGCTGTGGGACGTGCGCGACCCGGCGCACCCCGCCGCGCTCGGCGCGCCCCTGACCGGGCACACCGGCACCATCTACCTGGTCGCCTTCAGCCCGGACGGCCGCACCCTGGCCTCGGCCGGCGAGGACCGCACGGTACGGCTGTGGGACGTGGCCGACCCGCGCCGGCCGAAGCCGCTCGGCACACTGCGCGGGCACACCGCCGCGGTGCGCAGCGTGGCCTTCAGCGCCGACGGGCGCACCCTGGCGGCGGGCGGCGACGACGACACGATCCGGCTGTGGCACGTGGCCGACCCGCGCCGTCCGGAGCCGGTCCGCACGGTGCTGCGGGGCCACACGGACATCGTGCACTCGGTCTCCTTCAGCCCCGACGGCCGCACCCTGGCCAGCGGCAGCGCGGACGACACCATCCGGCTGTGGGACGTGCGCGACCCCGCGCACCCCGCCGCGCTCGGCGCCCCCCTGACCGGGCACACCGGCCCCGTCTGGTCCGTGGCGTTCAGCCCGGACGGCGGCCGGCTCGCCGCCGCGAGCGCGGACAGCACGGCGAGCCTGTGGAACGTCAGCGATCCGGCGTCCCCCTCGCAGGTCGGCGAGCCGCTCGTGGGCAGCAGCGGGGAGATGTACGCCCTGGGCTTCAGCCCAGACGGGCGGACCCTCGCCACCGGCAGCGGCGACAGCAAGGTGCGCCTGTGGTCCGTCCCGACCTCGGACATGATCGGCCGCAACGGGGCCTTCCGCCCCGACGGACGAATTCTGGCCACGGCCGCGCGCGACGGCCGGCTCCGGCTGTGGAACGTGGCGCATCCCGGCCGGCCCGTGCCGCTGGGCGAGCCGTTCATGCGGGCGGACGACGGCCAGCGGTCGATGGTGTTCTCGCCCGACGGCCGCACCCTGGCCGTCCTGACGGGCAACCGCGCGGTGGACCTGTGGAACGTCTCCGACCCGTCCCACCCGGTGCCGGTGGGGCCGTCCCTCCCCCTGCGGACCCGCTTCATGGGTCCCAACGCGCTGGCCTACAGCCCGGACGGCCGCACCCTGGCCACGGCCGACGACGACCGCACCGTCCGGCTGTGGAACGTCGCCGACCCCGCCCACCCGGCCCCGCTCGGCAACCCGCTCCCCGGCCACCGGGGCTACATCAACGCCCTGGCCTTCAGCCCGGACGGCCACACCCTGGCCAGCGGCAGCGCGGACAGCACCGTCCGGCTGTGGAACGTGACCGACCCCGCCCGTCCGGCCCCGCTCGGCGCACCCCTCACCGAGCACTCCGGCCCCGTCAACGCCCTCGCCTACAGCCCCGACGGCCACACCCTGGCCAGCGGCAGCGACGACGACACGGTCCGGCTGTGGAACGTCACCGACCCCGCGGCGGCGAGCCCGCTGGGCGCCCCGCTCACCGGCCACACCGAGGCGGTCACCTCACTGACGTTCGGCGCGGACGGCCACACCCTGGCCAGCGGCGGCAACGACAACACGGTCCGGCTCTGGAACGTCTCCGGTCCCGCCGCGGCGACCCCGATCGGCCAGTCGATGAGCCCCAACGCCAAGACGGGCAACTTCCTGTCCTTCAGCCCCGGCAGCCGGGTCCTCGGAGTCTCCAGCGGCACCGACACGGTCCGCCTGTGGAGCCTGGACTCCGACGCGGCGATCGACCACATCTGCTCGGTCACCCGGGGCGTACTCACCCCCCAGAGGTGGCACGAGTACCTCCCGCGCCTCTCCTACGACCCCCCGTGCGGACGATGATCGGCCAACCTGCCTGAATCCCGGCCGACTTGGCCCCACACAACCGACAACCTTGTTACCCTTGGCCATAGCCCGATCGCTGGTGCATCCCCCGTCGCCAGCGGTCGGGTCTTTTCCGTGTCCGGCCCACGGCGGGGCGGCGGGCCCGTCACCGTCCCGTCCGCCTCCCGCGGGCGACCAGGCAGGCCGGTACGGCCACGGCGGCGCCGGTGTACAGCAGGGCCGGGTAGTCGAGGGCGTCCACGATCGGGCCGCCGACGGCACCGGCCAGGGACAGGCCGACGAACAGCGCGCTGTTGTTCCACGACAGCATGGCGGTCGCCCGCCGCGGGAACATGTCGACCAGGTGGCGCTGCTGGGCGGGGAAGAAGGCGTAGGCCGCCAGCGCGAAGAGCCCCAGCGCGCAGGCCAGCGCCCAGGTGACGGGGAAGACCAGTGCTACCGCCACCTCCAGCGCGGCGGTCAGCGCCAGCGCCGTCCTGGTGACCCGGACCGCCCCGGCGCGGTCGGCGAACCTGCCTCCCACCTGCCCGCCGACGACGGCCCCGATGCCGTAGACGACCAGCAGCCACGTCACGGCACCGGCCCTGCCGTCGGAGTGCAGCGCGACGGCCAGGAAGGTGTAGAGGCAGTACACCGAGAAGGCCCACAGGGTCGTGACCGCGACGGCGGACACCGCGACACCCGTGCCGGGCCGCCCGTCCCGCTCCGGGGCGCCGGGCGCGGCCGCCGGTACGGGCCGGGCGCGCCAGACGAACGCATGGGGGAAGGCCAGCAGAACCGTGCCCGCGGCCAGGACGAGGAAGGCGGCCTGCCAGCCCAGGTGCCTGCCCAGCAGCGCTCCCGCCGGGGCGCCCACCCACAGCGCGGTCAGCAGACCCGATCCCACGACGGCCAGCACCTGCGCCCGGGCCCGTGGCCGGGCGCGGGTGCTGACCAGCGCGTACACCGTGGGCCCGGTGGCGGCGGCCGCGACTCCGGCGACGACCCGGGTCACCAGCAGCAGAGCGAGGTCGGGCGCCAGAGCCGTGCAGACGTTGGCCAGGGAGAACAGCACCAGAGCCCCGACCAGGACCTTGGCGCGGTCCCCGCGGTCGGAGAGCCAGCCGGCGAAGGGCGAGGCCACCACGTACGCGACGGAGAAAGCCGTGACCAGCAGGCCGGTGCTGGTCGCGGAGACGCCGAGGGAGGCCGCGATGTCCGGCAGCAGCGGCGCCACGACGAAGAGGTCGGTTCCCACCAGGAACTGCGTCAGCCAGGCCAGAGCGACGGGTCCGGCGGAGAGGCCGGGCGCCGTCTCGACGACCTGCTCCCCGCGCGTCGATCCCACGGTCCGACGCTAGAACCTCCCCCGGAGACCGGCCACCGCACTCCGGCCCGGGAGGGGCACGCGTGCCCCTATCCGTCCAGCCTCGTCCAGAAGCGCCGCTGCGCGGGCCAGAGCACGCCGGTGACGACCAGGCTCGCGGAGAGTGCGAGCGCCGCACACCACCACGCCGAGAGCACCGTGCCGAGCAGCAGGGCGGGGAGCGCGAAGAACAGGGTCGCGAACACGAGCACGAAGAGGACGAACGTGGTGACCAGGTGGCGTCTCAGCCACGCGACCGCACCCGCGCGCCCGAAGAACAGCGCCAGCCACCAGCTGTAGACCGCGATCCCTTCGAGCAGTCCCCACGGGGCGCCGAACCGCACCCAGGCTATGGCGCCGGGAAGCGCCGGCCAGGCCCACAGGAAGACCTGCCTGGGAACACTCATCCGCTCGCCGGCCGAATTCCTGAAGACGAGCACCACTGCCCCTCCGACTCCCAGACCTGTGGATGCCGAAAGACCCCCAACCATCGGTTGGGGGTCTTTCGTGACTGTGGGGCTAACAGGATTTGAACCTGTGGCCTCATCCTTATCAGGGATGCGCTCTAACCAACTGAGCTATAGCCCCGCCGCGCTCTGCGGTATGTGTCCCGCGCGCTGACTCCTGAAGATTAGCGCACGACCACGGCAGTCCCAAAATCGGTTGTCGGGGGACCGTCAGGTCAGGGCGCCGGCGGGCGTCACTCGTCCTCCGCCAGGGTCAGCTCGACGCCGCCCACGAAGCCCGCGGAGAGGTTGTAGATGAACGCGCCCAGCGTCGCGAGCGCCGTGGCCAGGACGACGTCGATGACCGCGATGATCGTCGTGAACGTCAGCACGTGGGGGAGCGACAGGAACGCCTGGAGGTCGAAGCCGTTCGCCTCGTTCGAGCCGGTCGCCTCGGAGATCGTGCCGCCGACCGTCGAGAACACGCCCATCGCGTCCATGACCATCCACAGCACCGCGGAGGCGACGATCGTGCAGATGCCGAGCGCGATGGAGAGCAGGAAGCTGACCTTCATCACCGACCACGGGTCGGCCTTGGCCACCCGCAGCCTGGCCTTGCGGGTCCGGGGCGCCGTCCGCACGCCGGTGCGGGGCCGGCGTACCGCGCCGGTGGGCGCCTGCGCCGGATAGGCCTGCGGCGGGTGGTACGGCCCGCTCTGCTGCTCCGGGTGCCGCTCCCCGGGGAGGGGAGACGACGACTGTGCCTCGCCGGACGCGGCCGGGCCTCTGGTGTCCGTCACAGTTCCCCCCTGGGATCCAGACGTGCCGGAGGAGTCCGTGGACGCCTTCACCGGCTTCAGGTTGGTCGTGTGCGGGTCGGTCACGCTCCCCGCACCCGCCCCGTTCGCGGCGGAGCCACGGCCGCCGCCGTCCGTTTCCGTACCCGGGGAGGTACCGGCCGATCCGGCGCCCGTGGCTCCGCTCACGATGACTCACTCCTCGTGCTACTCGGCCGAGGGCGCCTCACCCTCGTCCGTGCCGGTGGTCGCGGCACCCTCGGCGGTCTCGTCGACCGGCTCGTCGCCGTCGACCTCCTCCGCCTCGCGCCCCGCCTCGGCGTTACGTGCGATACCGACCACGGCATCGCGCTTGCCCAGGTTGATCAGTTGGACGCCCATGGTGTCACGGCCCGTCTCCCTGACCTCGTTGACTCGCGTACGAATCACACCGCCGGACAGGGTGATGGCGAGGATCTCGTCGTTCTCCTCGACCACCAGCGCGCCGACGAGCGAGCCGCGGTCCTCCACGATCTTGGCGGCCTTGATACCCAGACCGCCGCGACCCTGGACGCGGTACTCGTCGACGGCGGTCCGCTTCGCGTACCCACCGTCCGTCGCAGTGAACACGAACGTACCGGGTCGAACAACATTCATCGAGAGAAGCTCGTCGCCCTCGCGGAAACTCATCCCCTTGACACCCGAGGTGGCACGGCCCATCGGGCGGAGGGAGTCGTCCGTGGCGGTGAACCGGATCGACTGTGCCTTCTTGCTGATCAGAAGCAGATCGTCGTCGGCCGAGACCAGCTCGGCACCGATCAGCTCGTCGTCGGAACCGTCCTCGCGCTCCCGCAGATTGATCGCGATGACACCGCCGGAGCGAGGCGAATCGTAATCCTTCAGAGGCGTCTTCTTGACCAGACCCGACTTGGTGGCCAGCACCAGGTAGGGCGCCGCCTCGTAGTCGCGGATCGCGAGGATCTCGGCGATCGCCTCGTCCGGCTGGAAGGCCAGCAGGTTCGCCACGTGCTGGCCCCGCGCCTCGCGGCCGGCCTCGGGCAGCTCGTACGCCTTCGCCCGGTACACCCGGCCCTTGTTGGTGAAGAACAGCAGCCAGTGGTGCGTGGTGGAGACGAAGAAGTGGTCGACGATGTCGTCCTCCTTCAGCTTCGTCCCGCGCACGCCCTTGCCGCCGCGCTTCTGCGCCCGGTAGTCGTCCGTCTTGGTCCGCTTGACGTAGCCGCCGCGCGAGACGGTGACGACGATGTCCTCCTCGGCGATCAGGTCCTCGATGGACATGTCGCCCTCGTACGGGATCAGCTTGGTCTTGCGGTCGTCGCCGTACTTCTCGACGATCGCGGCCAGCTCCTCGCTGACGATCCCGCGCTGGCGGACCGGCGAGGCGAGGATCCGGTTGTACTCGGTGATCTTCGCCTGGAGCTCGTCGTGCTCCTGGACGATCTTCTGCCGCTCCAGGGCCGCGAGGCGCCGCAGCTGCATCTCGAGGATCGCGTTCGCCTGGATCTCGTCGATCTCCAGGAGGCCCATCAGGCCGGTGCGCGCGACCTCGACCGTCTCACTGCGCCGGATCAGCGCGATGACCTCGTCGATCGCGTCCAGGGCCTTCAGCAGACCGCGCAGGATGTGCGCGCGCTCCTCGGCCTTGCGCAGCCGGAAGCGGGTCCGGCGCACGATGACCTCGATCTGGTGCGTCACCCAGTGGCGGATGAACGCGTCCAGGGACAGCGTGCGCGGCACGCCGTCGACCAGCGCCAGCATGTTGGCGCCGAAGTTCGTCTGCAGATCGGTGTGCTTGTACAGGTTGTTCAGCACGACCTTGGCGACCGCGTCCCGCTTGAGGACGATCACCAGGCGCTGGCCGGTCCGGGACGAGGTCTCGTCACGGACGTCCGCGATGCCGCCGATCTTGCCGTCCTTCACCAGGTCGGCGATCTTCTGCGCCAGGTTGTCGGGGTTCACCTGGTACGGCAGCTCGGTGACCACCAGGCACTGGCGGCCCTGGATCTCCTCGACCTCGACCACCGCGCGCATCGTGATGGAGCCGCGGCCGGTGCGGTACGCCTCCTCGATGCCCTTGCGGCCCACCACGAGGGCGCCGGTCGGGAAGTCCGGGCCCTTGATGCGCTCCATGAGCGCATCGAGCAGCTCCTCGTGCGAGACCTCCGGGTTCTCCAGGTACCACTGGGCGCCGGCCGCGACCTCGCGCAGGTTGTGCGGCGGGATGTTGGTCGCCATGCCGACCGCGATACCGGCCGAACCGTTGATCAGCAGGTTCGGGAAGCGGGCCGGCAGGACGGTCGGCTCCTGGGAGCGGCCGTCGTAGTTGTCCGTGAAGTCGACGGTGTCCTCGTCGATGTCGCGGACCATCTCCATCGACAGCGGCGCCATCTTGCACTCGGTGTACCGCATGGCGGCCGCCGGGTCGTTGCCCGGGGAGCCGAAGTTGCCGTTGGAGTCCACCAGCGGCATCCGCATCGACCACGGCTGCGCGAGGCGCACCAGGGCGTCGTAGATCGAGGAGTCGCCGTGCGGGTGGTAGTTGCCCATGACGTCGCCGACGACGCGGGCGCACTTGTAGAAGCCGCGCTCGGGGCGGTAGCCGCCGTCGTACATCGCGTACAGCACACGGCGGTGGACGGGCTTGAGGCCGTCCCGGACGTCGGGCAGCGCACGGGACACGATGACGGACATCGCGTAGTCCAGGTACGAGCGCTGCATCTCCGTCTCGAGCCCGACGGGCTCGACGCGCATCGCGAGCTCGCCGCCCTCGGTCTCGGGGTTCTGCGGAGTGTTCTCGTCGGCCATTGCTGGTGAAGATCCTTCCTGGTGCGGTCAGCTGAGACCGACTCAGATGTCGAGGAAGCGGACGTCCTTGGCGTTGCGCTGGATGAACGCGCGGCGAGCCTCGACGTCCTCGCCCATGAGGACCGAGAACAGGTCGTCGGCCTGGGCGGCGTCGTCGAGGGTGACCTGGCCGAGGACCCGGTGCTCCTGGTCCATCGTGGTCACGCGCAGCTCCTCGGCGTTCATCTCGCCGAGGCCCTTGAAGCGCTGGATGGAGTCCTCGCGGACGCGCTTGCCGCGCTGGCGCCCCATCTCGATCAGCGCGTCGCGCTCGCGGTCCGAGTACGCGTACTCGGTGTCGTCCCGGCCCCACTTGATCTTGTACAGCGGCGGACGCGACAGGTACACGTGCCCGGCCTCGACCAGCGGCCGCATGAAGCGGAACAGGAAGGTCAGCAGCAGGGTGCTGATGTGCTGACCGTCGACGTCGGCGTCCGCCATCAGGATGATCTTGTGATAGCGGAGCTTCTCGATGTCGAAGTCCTCGTGCACACCGGTGCCGAAGGCGGAGATCAGCGCCTGGATCTCCTGGTTCTGCAGGATCTTGTCGATCCGGGCCTTCTCCACGTTGAGGATCTTGCCGCGGATCGGGAGGATCGCCTGGTACTGCGGGTTGCGGCCGGACTTGGCCGAACCGCCGGCGGAGTCACCCTCGACGATGAAGATCTCGCACTTGGTGGGGTCGTTCGACTGGCAGTCGGACAGCTTGCCCGGCAGGGACGCCGACTCCAGCAGACCCTTGCGCCGGGTCAGGTCACGGGCCTTGCGGGCCGCCACGCGCGCGGTGGCCGCCTGGATGCCCTTGCGGATGATGTCCGCCGCCTCGACCGGGTTGCGGTCCAGCCAGTCGTTGAGGTGCTCGTAGACCGCCCGCTGCACGAAGGTCTTGGCCTCCGTGTTGCCCAGCTTGGTCTTCGTCTGGCCCTCGAACTGCGGCTCGCTCAGCTTGACCGAGATGATCGCGGTCAGACCCTCACGGATGTCGTCACCGGTGAGGTTGTCGTCCTTCTCCCGCAGCAGTTTCTTGTCGCGCGCGTACTTGTTGATCAGCGAGGTCAGCGCGGCGCGGAAGCCCTCTTCGTGGGTACCGCCCTCGTGCGTGTGGATGATGTTCGCGAAGGAGTACACGCCCTCGCTGTAGCCGCTGTTCCACTGCATCGCGACCTCGAGGGACAGGCTCTTGTCCTTGTCCTCCGCCTCCAGGTCGATGATCGTGGGGTGGACCGTCTCCCCCTTGCGGGAGTTGAGGTACTTCACGAAGTCGACGATGCCGCCCTCGTAGTAGTACGAGACGGCCTTGACCTCGGCCTTCTCGTCCGCGCCCGCCTCGTCCGCGCCGCTGGTGGCCTTCGCCGACTCGCGCTCGTCGGTGAGCCTGATCGTCAGGCCCTTGTTGAGGAACGCCATCTCCTGGAAACGCCGGGACAGCGTCTCGAAGGAGTACTCGGTGGTCTCGAAGATGTCCGGGTCGGCCCAGAAGGTGACCGAGGTGCCGGTCTCGTCCGTGGCCTCGTGCTGGGCCAGGGGGGCCGTCGGGACGCCGAGCTTGTACTCCTGCGTCCAGCGGTGGCCGTCGGTCCTGATCTCGACGGACACCTTGCTCGACAGGGCGTTCACGACGGAGACGCCGACGCCGTGCAGACCACCGGAGACCGCGTAACCGCCGCCGCCGAACTTGCCGCCCGCGTGCAGCACGGTCAGCACGACCTCGACGGCCGGCTTGCCCTCGGAGGCCACGATGCCCACCGGGATGCCGCGGCCGTTGTCGACGACCCGGACGCCGCCGTCGGGGAGGATCGTCACGTCGATGGTGTCCGCGTAGCCGGCCAGTGCCTCGTCGACCGAGTTGTCGACGACCTCGTACACCAGGTGGTGCAGACCGCGCTCGCCCGTGGAGCCGATGTACATGCCGGGCCGCTTGCGGACCGCGTCCAGCCCTTCGAGCACGGTGATGGCGCTGGCGTCGTAGGAGGCGGCAGAGGCGGTGGCCTCGCCGTTCACGCCGGCGTCGGTGGACGGGATGTTCTCGTTGGGGTTGCCGGAATCGGCC
Source organism: Streptomyces sp. NPDC004561 (assembly GCF_053602155.1). Lineage (NCBI taxonomy): Bacteria > Bacillati > Actinomycetota > Actinomycetes > Kitasatosporales > Streptomycetaceae > Streptomyces > Streptomyces sp. NPDC004561. The sequence continues at coordinate 10,125 of NZ_JBSGDB010000116.1, read as the reverse complement.
ACGAAGCGCCCTTTCTGGCACAGCACGAGCCGGGCTCGTCGGCAGGTTGCCGGAGCGGCTGCGGCATGTTGCGGTGGTAAGCCTTGATCAGCGTTGCTCAGCTTTTCCCGGGCGGTCCCCACGTTGGGGCGGGATTGTCTTCCAGTCTACCGGTAGCGCTGACATCGATGGGGGTTTGCCGGTACCTGAGTCCCCATGTGCCGCCCTGAACCGGTCTCCGCCGGGTCCCGATATACGGATGGGGGCTCCAAGCGGCTCACAGCGGCACTCAGCGCTTCGGGCCGTCAACCCTTGGCTACTCCAGGGTCAGAACGCGGGACGCACGGGTGTACGGCAGTGCGTCGAGGCCGGAAAGCCGGCCCCGTGACGTGATGTACGTCACCCGTAGGTATCGCCGGGACCCGTGCTTCCAGGAGCCCGCAGCGGGCCGTACCGGCGCGCCTGGCCGCCGGGGCCCTGCACCTTGATCAGCCGGACCGTGCCGTGGCCGAGGTCCTCGTTGAGGCGGGCGACCAGCGCCGGGGCGAGCAGCCGCAGCTGGGTCGCCCAGGCCGTCGAGTCACAGCCCACGGTGAGCACCCGCTCGTCCTCGTCGTACCGCTGCGGCACGCAGTGCTTGGCCAGGTCCTCGCCGACGATCTGCGGCCAGCGGCCCATCACCCCGCCCACCGCCGCCGGGGTCTCCCAGCCGCGCTCGGTGATCAGCCGGTTGATCGCCGCGCCGAGCGCCATCGGGTCACGGCCGTCGGCGCGCGCGCCGGAGCGCAGGCCACCACCCCGCCGGGCCTGCTTCTTCTGGCGCGCGGCCTCCCCGCGCGCGCGTGCCTGCTCCTTCGCCGCGCGCAGCGCCACGCGGGCGAGGTCGACACCGGAGGGTTCCGGCTTCTTGCCCGGGGCGGGTTCGTCGGTGCTCATACGCGCTCCACCGTCCCGCCGGCCACGGCGTACCGCGCGCCGGCCAGTACATGCGGTACGTCGTCGTCCACGGCGGCGGTGACCAGCACCTGCTCGCCGGGCGCGACCAGCTCGGCCAGCCGCTCGCGGCGCCGCGCGTCCAGCTCGGCGAAGACGTCGTCCAGGACCAGCACCGGCTCGTTGCCCTCGGCGCGCAGCAGGTCGTAGGAGGCCAGGCGCAGGGCGAGCGCGTAGGACCAGGACTCGCCGTGCGAGGCGTACCCCTTGGCGGGCAGCTGCCCGAGTTTGAGGACCAGGTCGTCGCGGTGCGGGCCCACGAGGGTGACGCCCCGCTCGATCTCCTGCTTGCGGGCCTGGGCGAGGGCCTCCATCAGCTGGGCGTAGAGATCCTCGCGCGCGTGGGCCTCACCGGGCGCGGACGGCTTGTACTCCAGCGCCACCGGACCGCCGCCCGGGGCCAGCTGCTCGTACGCCTTGTCGGCCAGCGGCCGCAGCGTCGCGATCAGGTCGAGGCGCTGGGCCAGCAGCTCGGCGCCCGCGCGCGCCAGGTGCTGGTCCCACACGTCGAGCGTGGACAGGTCCATGGACCGCCCGCCGTGCCGCCGCGCCAGCGCGGCGGTCTTCAGCAGCGTGTTGCGCTGCTTGAGGACCCGCTCGTAGTCGGACCGCACACCGGCCATGCGCGGCGAGCGTGCGGTGATCAGCTCGTCCAGGAACCTGCGCCGCTCACCGGGGTCCCCCTTCACCAGGGCGAGGTCCTCGGGCGCGAACAGCACGGTCCGTACGATCCCCAGCACGTCCCGGGGCCTGACCTGCGAGGACCGGTTGATCCGGGCCCGGTTGGCCCGGCCGGGGTTCAGCTCCAGTTCGACCAGCTGCTGCCGCTCGCCCTGCCGGACCTGCGCCCGGACGACGGCGCGCTCGGCCCCCATGCGGACCAGGGGCGCGTCCGAGGCGACCCGGTGGCTGCCGAGGGTCGCGAGATACCCGATCGCCTCGACGAGGTTGGTCTTCCCCTGCCCGTTGGGACCGACGAAGGCGGTGACGCCCGGGTCGAGCGGGACCTCGGCCCGGGCGTACGAGCGGAAATCGGCCAGCGAAAGATGCGTGACGTGCATGGTCGTTCGCCGACCTCCCCCAGGGGTTGTGGATCGCCGGGGCGACCCTGTGGACAACTTCTCGGCTACGGCCTGCCGGCTAAGCCTTCTTCTCGACGGCGTGACCGCCGAACTGGTTGCGCAGCGCGGCGATCATCTTCATCTGCGGCGAGTCCTCCTGGCGCGAGGCGAACCGCGCGAACAGCGACGCGGTGATCGCCGGCAGCGGCACCGCGTTGTCGATCGCGGCCTCCACGGTCCAGCGTCCCTCACCGGAGTCCTGTGCATAACCGCGCAGGCCGTCCAGGTGCTCGTCGTCGTCGAGGGCGTTGACCGCGAGGTCCAGCAGCCAGGAGCGGATGACGGTGCCCTCCTGCCAGGAGCGGAAGACGTCGCGGACGTTCTCCACGGAGTCGACCTTCTCCAGCAGCTCCCAGCCCTCGGCGTAGGCCTGCATCATGGCGTACTCGATGCCGTTGTGGACCATCTTCGCGAAGTGGCCCGCGCCGACCTTGCCGGCGTGCACCGAACCGAAGTCGCCCTCCGGCTTGAGCGCGTCGAAGACCGGCTGCACCCGGGCGACGTTCTCGGCGTCGCCGCCGTACATCAGCGCGTACCCGTTCTCCAGGCCCCAGACGCCGCCGGAGACACCGCAGTCGACGAAACCTATGCCCTTGGCGGCCAGCTCCTCGGCGTGCCGCTCGTCGTCCGTCCAGCGGGAGTTCCCGCCGTCCACGACCACGTCGCCCGGCTCCAGCAGCCCGGCCAGCTCGTCGATCGTCGACTGGGTGGCCGCACCGGCCGGGACCATCACCCAGACCACGCGCGGACCGCTGAGCTTGCCCACAAGCTCTTCCAGGCTGTGGACATCCGCGAGGTCCGGGTTGCGGTCGTAACCGATGACGGTGTGGCCCGCGCGGCGGATCCGCTCGCGCATGTTGCCGCCCATCTTGCCGAGGCCGACGAGACCGAGCTCCATCAGTGATGTTCCTTAAGGGTCGCTGTGTGGCGTGAGAGGCACCTATGTGCCCAGGCGAGCCTAAACCCGCCCCCGCACGCACAGTTGTGGGCATACGCGCTCATGCGTAACCCCTGCGACCTGGGCTTTCCCCGGCACCACGGCTGTGGGCGGTCCCACGCCCGTCCACAGCTGTGGACCCTGGTCCCGGGACCCGGCACGCCGGCGCCCACAGGGGGCGCCGGCGCTGTGGACAACGTCAGCCGCTGAGCCGCACCGGCATGATCAGGTACTTGTAGGCGTCGTCCGCCTCCGCGTCCAGCGCGGGCTTGCCGCTCAGCAGCGCCGGCTTCGTGGACGTGGTGAAGGACAGCTGGGCCACCGGCGAGTCGATCGCGCTCAGACCGTCCAGCAGGAACGTCGGGTTGAAGGCGATCGAGATGTCGTCGCCCTCCAGCTGCGCGTCCACCCTTTCCACAGCCTGTGCGTCGTCGCTCGAACCGGCCTCGAGGATGAGCACACCCTGCTCGAAGCTCAGCCGCACCGGGGTGTTGCGCTCGGCGACCAGCGCCACACGCTTCACGGCCTCCACGAAGGGGGCCGTCTCGATCACGGCGACGGAGTTGAACTCGGTCGGGAACAGCGTCCGATACTTCGGCAGGTCGCCTTCGAGCAGCCGCGTGGTCGTACGCCGGCCCGCGCCCTCGAAACCGATCAGGCCCTCGCCCTTGCCGGACCCGGACAGCGCCAGCGTCACGCTGTCCCCGGCGCCCAGCGACTTGGCGGTGTCCAGGAGCGTCTTGGCGGGCACCAGGGCGACGGCGGACGCCTCGGGGTTCTCCGGCTTCCACAGGAACTCGCGGACCGCGAAGCGGTAGCGGTCGGTGGACGCCAGCGTGACCGTGTCGCCCTCGATCTCGATGCGCACACCGGTGAGGACGGGCAGCGTGTCGTCACGGCCGGCGGCGATGGCCACCTGGGACGCGGCGGCCGCGAAGACCTCGCCGGGGACGGTGCCGGTCGCGTTCGGCATCTGCGGCAGCGCCGGGTACTCCTCCACAGGCAGGGTGTGGAGTGTGAATCGCGAGGAGCCGCAGACCACGGTCGCCCGTACACCGTCTGTGGAGATCTCCACCGGCCGGTTGGGCAGGGCGCGGGAGATGTCGGCGAGCAGACGGCCGGAGACCAGGACGGTCCCCTCCTCCTCGACCTCGGCCTCGACGTTGACGCGTGCGGAGACCTCGTAGTCGAAGCTCGACAGGCTCAGCTGGCCGTCCTCGGCCTTCAGCAGCAGGCCGGCGAGGACAGGCGCCGGCGGACGGGCCGGGAGGCTGCGTGCCGCCCAGGCCACTGCCTCCGCGAGTACGTCGCGTTCCACCCGGATCTTCACCGTAAGCCGCCTCCTGCTGTTGCTACTGAGTCCTCCGACTCGGTGTCGCCGCCCACTGCTGAGCGAAGGACACCGGGGACCAGTCTGACGCACCGCACTGACAGTAGGTGCCCGTCGGGGTCAAGTCGGTCCGGGAGGCAGCCGGACGCGAAACCGCGAGTTGTGCACAGCCCCCGCTTCAAAGCGATTCCCGGACTCTCTCTAGTCGGGAGTAGTAGTAGGGGCTGTGGATACCGTGGATAACCACGTTTTCCCAGCTCAGCGCAGGAATTTTGTCCACTGGCCCTGTGGGCGGAGGCGGTGGACAACCCGGGCTCTCTGTGGAGAACGGAAAGTTCTGCACACCTCGCCCACAGCCCGAGGGCAGTTCTCCCCAGCTGTGTCCCCAGGAATACCCACGTTTCCCACACCCCAACCCGGCACCTTCGTGTGACGGCTTTCACTCGACGCGGTGAGCGGGTGCGTCGGGTTGCCGAACAGTGGACAGCCATGTGGAGAAGTCGGAGATCGCTGGGGACAACCGCCCGCAGCCTGTGGGCCGCCGGTGGACAACTCCGTGCACAGCCTGTGGATACCCGCTTCGTCCACAGTCTGTGGAGATCGTTCGTCCACGATTCCACAGGGCATTGAGCTGCGCGGACGCCATATGGGCAGGCTTCCTGTGGACACCGTTCGGGACAACTTCCCGGTCCCCAGGATGTGGAGGGAAGAAAGTCACCGAATCTGTGGAGGGTGGCCGTAACCCGGCACTTAATCGAACAACCGGAGGCGGGCGAGGAACGCTCCACAGGCCTGTGGGCGCCGCACGGGACCCCCGTGAACGCCGGAGGGCGCCCCCGGGACGGATCCCGGGGCGCCCTCCGGCGCGGTCGTGCGGCCCGCGTCAGCCGTTCTTGATGCGGTTCGTCAGCTCCGTCACCTGGTTGTAGATGGAGCGCCGCTCGGCCATCAGCGCCCGGATCTTGCGGTCGGCGTGCATGACGGTCGTGTGGTCCCGGCCGCCGAACTGCGCGCCGATCTTCGGCAGCGACAGATCCGTCAGCTCACGGCACAGGTACATGGCGATCTGCCGCGCGGTGACCAGCGCCCGCCCGCGGGAGGTGCCGCACAGGTCCTCCACCGTCAGCCCGAAGTAGTCCGCGGTGGCCGCCATGATGGCCGTGGCGGTGATCTCCGGGGCGCTGTCCTCGCCGCCGGGGATCAGGTCCTTCAGGACGATCTCGGTCAGGCCGAGGTCCACCGGCTGCCGGTTGAGCGAGGCGAACGCCGTCACCCGGATCAGGGCGCCCTCCAGCTCACGGATGTTCCGCGAGATCCGGGAGGCGATGAACTCCAGCACCTCCGGCGGGGCGTTGAGCTGCTCCTGCACCGCCTTCTTGCGCAGGATCGCGATGCGCGTCTCCAGTTCGGGCGGCTGGACGTCGGTGATCAGACCCCACTCGAAGCGGTTCCGCAGCCGGTCCTCCAGGGTGACCAGCTGCTTGGGCGGCCGGTCGCTGGAGAGCACGATCTGCTTGTTGGCGTTGTGGAGCGTGTTGAAGGTGTGGAAGAACTCCTCCTGCGTCGACTCCTTGTCCGCGAGGAACTGGATGTCGTCGACGAGCAGGATGTCCATCTCGCGGTAGCGCTTGCGGAAGCTGTCGCCCTTGCCGTCGCGGATGGAGTTGATGAACTCGTTGGTGAACTCCTCCGAGCTGACGTACCGCACGCGCGTGCCCGGGTAGAGGCTGCGCGCGTAGTGCCCGATCGCGTGCAGGAGATGCGTTTTGCCGAGCCCCGACTCCCCGTAGATGAACAGGGGGTTGTAGGCCTTCGCGGGTGCCTCGGCGACGGCCACCGCGGCCGCGTGCGCGAACCGGTTGGAGGCGCCGATGACGAACGTGTCGAAGAGGTACTTCGGGTTCAGCCGTGCCGTCGGCTCACCGGGACCGCTCGCGGGCGCGGTGACGGCCGTACGGCGTCCGTCCGCGCCCCGGTACCAGCCGCTGCCCGCGCTGATCACGACGGCCACGTGGTGGTCGAGGGTGCGCGGGCCGACCGTGGGCAGGGCGCCGTGCTGGAGGCCGACGCCGAGGCAGACCAGGCCGAGGCGGTGGTGGGCGGGTCCGGGGCTGAAGAACCGCATCCAGGTCTGGTACATCGGTGCTCCTCCCGGCGCCGGCGACGGCGGACTTTTGTCCAAGCGGTGCCGATCTTCGTCCATGGTCCCGATCGCCGGAAGAGGTGAGAGTGGGGCGCATGAGCGAGTTCGCGGTGGGGGAGTCCGACTTCCTGCTGGACGGGCGTCCGGTACGGCTGCTGTCCGGGGCCCTGCACTACTTCCGGGTGCACGAGGGGCACTGGCGGCACCGGCTGGCGATGCTGCGGGCGATGGGCCTGAACTGCGTGGAGACGTACGTCCCCTGGAACCTGCACTCCCCCGCCCCGGGAGACCACCGGGACGTGCGGGCGCTCGGCCGGTTCCTGGACGCGGTCCGGGAGGCGGGTCTGTGGGCGATCGTGCGGCCGGGCCCGTACATCTGCGCCGAGTGGGAGAACGGCGGACTGCCGTCCTGGGTGACGGGCGAGGCGGGCACGCGCGTGCGCACGCGCGACGAGCGCTACCTGGACCGCGTACGGCACTGGTTCCACCGTCTGCTGCACGAGGTCGTGCCCCGGCAGGCCGACCGCGGCGGCCCGGTGATCCTGGTGCAGGTGGAGAACGAGTACGGCAGCTACGGCAGCGACACCGGCTACCTGCGGGAGCTGGCCGGTCTGCTGCGCGCCGAGGGGGTCACCGTCCCGCTGTTCACCTCCGACGGCCCCGAGGACCACATGCTGACCGGTGGTTCGCTGCCCGGGGTGCTCGCCACGGTGAACTTCGGCTCCCACGCGCGCGAGGCGTTCGCCACGCTGCGCCGCCACCGCCCCGGGGGCCCGCTGATGTGCATGGAGCTCTGGTGCGGCTGGTTCGACCACTGGGCCGGCGAGCACGCCGTACGGGATCCGCAGGAGGCCGCCGGTGTGCTGCGGGAGATCCTGGAGTGCGGGGCGTCGGTGAACCTCTACATGGCGCACGGCGGCACGAGCTTCGGCGGCTGGGCGGGCGCCAACCGGGGCGGCGGCCTGCACGAGGGCCGGCTGGAGCCGGATGTGACCTCGTACGACTACGACGCCCCGGTGGACGAGTACGGCCGCCCGACCGAGAAGTTCTGGCGCTTTCGCGAGGTGCTGGCCGGGTACCACTCGGAGCCGCTGCCCGAACCGCCGTCCGCGCCCGCCGCGTTGGGCCGCCCCGCCCAGGTGGCGCTCGACGGCTGGGCGTCCCTGGACGACGTCCTGGAGGCGCTGGGCGGCGAGGAGACCGTCGCCCCGATGCCCGCCACCTTCGAGGAACTGCGCGTCACCCGGGGCCTGGTGCGCTACCGGGTGGACGTGCCCGGCCCGCGGCGGCCGTACCCGCTGACCCTGCGCGGGCTGCGGGACCTCGCGGTGGTGTACGTCGACGGCGAGCGGGCCGGGGTGCTCACCGAGGAGGATCCGCGGCTGAAGGAGCCCGTCGCGGGACCCGCGCGCGTGGAGCTGTGGGTGGAGTCCCTCGGGAGGGTGAACTACGGGCCGCGCTTCGGTGAGGCGAAGGGGATCACCGGCGGCATCCTGCACGAGCGGCAGTACCTGCACGGGGTACGCGCGCGCGGGCTGGATCTGGACGCCTTCTCCGGCGGTGTGGCGCGGGTGCCGTTCGGCGCGCCGCCCGGGAACGGAGCGCCGGGGCTGTACCGGGGCGCCGTCATGGTCCGCGGGGCCGGGGACGCCCGGCTGGAACTGCCCGGCCTGACCCGCGGCTTCGTCTGGATCAACGGCTTCGGCCTGGGCCGTTACTGGTCGGTGGGCCCCCAGCGCACCCTCTTCGTCCCCGGCCCGGTGCTGCGCGAGGGCGGGAACGAGGTGTGGGTGCTGGAGCTGCGGGAGACGGACCCCGGCCGGCCGGCGCCCCGTCTGCTGCCCGTGTGACCGGCCGTCCGTCCCGCCTACAGTGGAGGGGGGCTCCGGCGTCTATGGGGGTGCGGACGTGGCGAACGGCGGACCGGTCCAGCACGGCTTCCCGCACCTGGAGACGGTGCGGGCCGCCGTCACCGCGCTCTACAGGCGCCTGTCCTACGACACCGTCCAGACGTTCTCGACCAGCGTGGTCCCCGCCGACGTGGCCTTCTGCGACACCGACGACCTGCATCTGGGCGCGCAGCGGGTGGCCCGCGAGATCGTGCGGCACTTCCGGCTGCCGGACGCGCGGCTGATCGTCGGCTTCCGGGAGATGACCCACGCGGCGAACGTCGAACTGGCGGCGGGACCCGAGTACTTCGTCGAGCTGAACGACCGTTTCCGCACCCACCGCAGGGACATCGGCGCGGCGCTCGCCCACGAGGTGGCGCACGTCTATCTGCACCGGCTGGACCTCGCCTTCCCGACCACGGCGGAGAACGAGATCCTCACCGACACGGTGACGACCTACCTGGGCGCCGGCTGGCTGCTGCTGGACGCCTACCGGGAGGACGGGGTCTCCTCGCAGAAACTCGGCTACCTCACCCCGGAGGAGTACGGCTACGTCCTGGCCAAGCGGTCCCTGCTCTTCCAGGAGGACCCGTCGGTGTGGTTCACCAGCCCGCAGGCCTACACCGCCTACGTCAAGGGCCTGGAGCGGGCCCGCCGGGACGAGCAGCAGCCGCCGCTGACGGGGGCCGGCTGGGCGGGACGCCGGCGGTACGCCCACGACCGCCGGCACGCGTACGCCGTTCCGCCGGAGGCGCCCTACGCCTTCACCCCCGACCCCTCCGGCCACCTCCGCGTGTCCTTCGCCTGCCCCACCTGCCACCAGCGGATCAGGGTGCCGGTACGGGGGCGCGTGCGGGCGCGGTGCGGGCTGTGCCGGACGGTACTGGAGTGCGACACATAGGCCTCCCCGGGGCTGCCGGGCTGGTCAGGCGCCGTACACACGCCCCGGCGGCTCCGCGTCCGCCAGCAGCTTCAGCGCCGTCTCCCCCGCCTCGGCCGGTGTCCACCGCGCTCCCCGGTCGGCGGTGGGACCGGGGCGCCAGCCCTCCATGACGGTGATCCGGCCGCCCTCCGCCTCGAACACCCGGCCGGTCACGCCCGCGCTCGCGGCGGAGCCGAGCCAGACCACGAGCGGCGAGACGTTCTGCGGTGCCATGGCGTCGAAGCCGGCGGCCGGGGCGGCCATGCTCCCGGCGAAGACCCGTTCCGTCATACGGGTGCGGGCGGCGGGGGCGATCGCGTTGACCTGGACGCCGTAGCGGGCCAGTTCGGCCGCCGCGACCAGGGTCAGCGCGAGGATCCCGGCCTTGGCGGCGCTGTAGTTGCCCTGCCCGACCGAGCCCAGCAGGCCGGCCCCGCTGCTGGTGTTGACGACCCGGGCCACCGGGGTGCGCCCGGCCTTGGCCTCGGCCCGCCAGTGCGCGGCGGCGTGCCGCAGGGGCAGGAAGTGGCCCTTGAGGTGGACGCGGAGGACGGCGTCCCAGTCGTCCTCGTCGAGGTTGACGAGCATGCGGTCGCGCAGGAAGCCCGCGTTGTTGACGAGCGTGTCCAGCCGGCCGTACGTCTCCACGGCGGCCCGGACCAGCGCGGCCGCGCCCTCGGCCGTGGCGATGTCGGCGCCGTGCGCGACCGCCTCGCCGCCCGCGGCCCGGATCTCCGCGACGACGGCGTCCGCGGGGCTCTCCGCGCCGGGTGCCCCGTCCGGTCCGACGCCCAGGTCGTTGACGACGACC
>NZ_JBSGDB010000115.1:0-21206 GCF_053602155.1 Streptomyces sp. NPDC004561 | reverse complement strand
CTCAGTGCGAAGAGTCCGGTTCCGTCAGGTCGATCAGGCGGCAGACCGTTTCGATGTCTATCTTCACCTGGGCGATGGACGCGCGGCCCGAGAGCAGAGCTATGTGCGCGTGCGCGGGGGCCACGCTGCGCAGTTGGCGTACGAAGGCGCGCAGGTGGGGAGCGGCTTCGTCGGCGCGGGTGGTGGTGGTCACCGTGGAGCTGACCGTGGCCGGGGTCTGGTAGCCGAGCCAGGCGACCACGGCGATGTGAGGGTGCCGGGCGGTGCGGGTGCCTTGCGTGGCTCGGTGCCTGAGGTCCGTGTGCAGCGCCGCGGCCGCCTTGTGGAAGCGGGCGTAGGTGTCCAGGGAGGTGTCCGAGCCGGGGACCAGGACCGCGATGTGGTCGGCGTGCGCGAGGTCGCCGAGGACCTCCGTGGCTCGGCCCGAGCCCCGGCCGTCGAAGGAGAGGAGGTGACGGGACGGGGAGGCGAGGGCCTCGTCGGCGGCGGCGCGCTGGGCGTCGCCGTGGGCGGCGGCCATGTGGGCGGCCTGGGTGGCGTTGGCTCGGTTGGCCGCGTAGGTGGTGACCAGGGTTGTTGTGGTGAGTGGGGGGAGGGTTGCGGGGGTGGGGGCGGGGATCTGGGGGCGGGCCGCGGCGGAGAGGGGGGCGGCGATGGCTGCGGTGAGGAGGGTGGCCAGGAGAGCGCGGAGCCACCTTTTTCGGCGGCGGGGGGTGGGGTTCGGGCGCGGGTTCGGGCGCGGGCTTGTGGGTGGGCACCCGGCCTCCGGCCGGGTTTGGGTTTCCACCCGCACCACCCGTGCCGCTTTCGCCGTCGCGTGCGGGTGGCCCTCGTGGGGCGCAAGCGCCGTCGGCGGCTGCGGGTTCGAGGGCGTGGAGAACGGAGCTGCCGTCCTCGTCGCGTGCGGGTGACCCCCGTGGGACGGAAACGCCCTCTGCTGCTGCGGGTTCGAAGGGGGTGTGGCCGGTGCTGGAGGGTGGGTCGGGGTGGGCCCCATGGCGGGTTCCTTTCAGATGGCCCGGCCATCGGGCTTCTCTGACAAGGAAGTTAGGGATCGGGGCCTGTCGTCGGCGTCCCGCCAGGGAGCTGTCCTTCGGGGTAGCTCTCAGGTACTACGGGTATGACCGGGTCCGGTCTCAGGGGCGGACCCGGGTCGTCACCACGCCAGTTGGGCGATCTCCTCCGCCACCACGGCGCACGCGTCCGCCGCCGGGTCGATCAGCGGGAAGTGGCCCACGTCCTCCAGCAGCGTCAGACCCACCACCTCCCCCGCCTTGGCCGCGGCATCCGCGTACGCCTCGGCCACCGCCTGCGGCACCACCAGGTCCGCACGTCCCTGCACCAGCGTCGTCGCGATGCCCGTCGGGAGGAGCATGGCCGAGTCCGCGTACGGGCGGCGCTCGGCGAAGTGGTCCTGGCCGCCGAGGAGTTGGAGGGAGGCGTTGCCGCAGACGTCCAGTTTCTCCGCCACGGCGAAGTCGGCGATCGGGGCGAGTGCCACCACGCCGCGCAGTGGGGTGGGGCGGGACGTGCGCCAGGGGGCGCCCTTGGGCAGGACATGGCGGGCCGCCGCCCACAGGGCCAGGTGGCCGCCCGCAGAGTGGCCGGTGAGGACCGTGCGGCGGGCGTCGGCCTGCGGGAGCGCCTCGCGGGCCAGGTCCGGAAGGGCGTCCAGGGCGGCCGCGACGTCGTCGAAGGTGTCGGGCCAGCGGCCGGCGACGGGGGTGGTGCCGGTGTCCGCCGCCTCGGTTCCCTTGTTCTGCGCGGGGATCGGGGTGTCGGCGCCGCGTCTGTACTCGACGTTGGCCACCGCGAAACCGCGGCGGGCCAGGTAGTCCGCGAAGGGGGTGATGTGGCGGCGGTCGTAACGGGCGCGCCAGGCTCCGCCGTGCAGGACCACGACGAGGGGTACGGGGGCGGCCTCCGGACCGGTGCGGGGGGCGTAGAAGTCGATCACCTGGTCGGGGTGGGTGCCGTAGGCCGCGGTGACGTCCGGGTCGACCGGGGGGTGCGAGAAGGCCGACTCCTCTTCGGCGGCGGCGCGGGCTGCTGCGGCGTCGTCCGGCATGCTCCAACCTCTCAGCGACGGAACGTGTCTGGCGTTTGGCGGACCAGGTGGGGATCGATCGCCGGGCCGTTGGCGGGGACGGTATCAGGCTGGTGACGTGCGGGGACATGGGGATGTCACGCACGGTGAGGGTGGAACGGTTCCGTGGGGGCGGGGCCGTCTGCAGGGCCGGCGCCCCGAACCACAGAACGGCGTCGACCCGGTGCCCTGCGCTGTCGCTGGACACCGGGTCGGCCCGCTCACCGGCGCTTGCGGTGCATGGCCTAGCCCAGGACGTCCGCCAGGACGCGCGCCGCCCGTTCGGCGTCGGCGAAGGTGACGTACAGCGGCGTGAAGCCGAAGCGCAGGACGTCGGGGTGGCGGAAGTCGCCCACGACGCCGGCCGCGATCAGGCGTTTCATCACCTCGCCCGCGTCCGCGCAGCGCAGGGCGATCTGGCTGCCGCGCTCCTCGTGGGGCTCCGGGGTCACGGACTCCACGCGGCCCGGCTCGGTGTACGCGCGCACGCACTGGAGGAAGAAGTCCGTCAGGGCGAGGGACTTGGCGCGGACGGCGTCGATGCCGACGTGGTCCCAGACCTCCAGGGCCGCCTCGAGGGCCAGCATGGACAGGATGTCCGGGGTGCCGACGCGGCCGCGCAGCGCGCCCGGCGCCGGGTCGTAGGACGGACTCATGCCGAAGGGCTCGGCGTGGGAGTTCCACCCGGGGAGCGGCGAGTCGAAGCGGGGCTGCAGCTCACTGCGGACGTAGAGGTACGCGGGCGAACCCGGGCCGCCGTTGAGGTACTTGTAGGTGCAGCCGACCGCCAGGTCGACTCCGTGCTCGTCCAGGCCCACCGGCAGGGCGCCCGCGCTGTGGCACAGGTCCCAGACCGCGAGGGCGCCCGCGGCGTGGACCGCGGCCGTCAGGGACGGCAGGTCGTGCAGGCGGCCGGTGCGGTAGTCGACGTGGTTGAGGAGGACCGCGGCCGTGCGGGGGCCGAGGGCCGACGGGACCTCCGCCGGGGTCACGGCGCGCAGGGTACGGCCGGTCATCCGGGCCGCCGACTCGGCGATGTAGCCGTCCGTGGGGAAGGTCGTCGCGTCGACGAGGATCTCGGTCCTGTCGTCGCCCGCCATGCGCGTGGCCGCGACGAGTGCCTTGAAGACGTTGACGCTTGTGGAGTCGCCGACCACGATCTGGCCGGGTGCCGCGCCGACCAGCGGGGCGATCCGGTCGCCGATCCGCTCCGGCGCCGTCCACCAGCCGCTCTCCTCCCAGGAGCGGATGCGCAGCTCGCCCCACTGGCGGCGGACGACGTCCGCCACGCGGTCGGGGACGTTCGCGGGCAGGGCGCCGAGGGAGTTCCCGTCGAGGTAGATCACGTCGTCCAGGACGAAACGGGAGCGCAGCGGCGCGAGGTCGTCCGCCGCGTCGAGCTTTTCCGCTCGCAGTGCCTGCTCAGACATGGGACCTCGCCGTCCACAGCTCCGGGAACACGTTCTTGCGGGCGCGCTTCTCCAGCCAGGCCACGCCGGCGGAGCCGCCGGTGCCGGCCTTGGCGCCCATCGCGCGGCGGGTGGCGACGAGGTGGTCGTTGCGCCAGCGCCACACCAGTTCGGCCACGTCCGTGAGCGCCTCGCCGAGGCGGGCGGTCTCGGCGTCCTGGTCGCCGGAGTAGATCGCGGCCCAGGCCCGCTCGACCTCCTCCGAGGGCTCGTAGCGCTGGGAGAGGTCACGGCGCAGCACGGCGTCGGGGATCGCGTGGCCGCGGCGGGCCAGCAGCCGCAGCACCTCGTCGTACAGGCTGGGCTCGTGCAGCGCCTTCTCCAGTTCCGCGTGGGCGCGCGGGGCGCCGCGGTGCGGTACGAGCATGGAGGCGGACTTCTCGCCGAGCAGGAACTCCAGGCGCCGGTACATCGCGGACTGGAAGCCGGAGCCCTCGCCGAGGGCGCTGCGGTAGGAGTTGAACTGGGCGGGGGTGAGCTGGCCGAGCGGCGTCCAGGAGGCGTTCAGGGCCTCCAGCTCGCGTACGGAGCGCTTCAGGGCGGCGATCGCCGTCGGGACGTCGTCCGAGCGGAGGGCGTTCGCCGCCGTCTCCCACTCGTGGACGATGACCGTGAACCACAGCTCCATGACCTGGGTGGTGACCAGGAAGACCATCTCTCCGGGGTCGTCCGAGAGGGTGTGCTGGAGGTGGGTGAGGACGTCCGCCTTGACGTAGTCCTCGTACGGCGTCGTGCCCGCGAAGTCGAGGTTCGGGTCGAGATGCGGGGTCTCGGGCTCAGCGGCCTCGTGGGGGTGAGCCTGTTGGGACATCGCTGTCTCCTGTGTTACTCCGGGTAGCGGTCCGCCCCTGCCGATGCCGGCACGGGGGCCCCGGTCCCCAAGCGGAATCCTCCGCAATCACCCCCGTCACGGCAAGGCCCGCCTGCTGCCAGACGGGCCACACCGGTGACTCGCGGGGTCAGCCGAGGGTCTGGGCAGCCGTGGGCGAGGAGTCCTTCAGGAACTGGCTGCAGCGCTCGTACTCGTCCTGCTCGCCGATCGTCTGGGCGGCGCGGGCGAGGGCGTGCAGGGCGCGCAGGAAGCCGCGGTTCGGCTCGTGCTCCCAGGGGACCGGGCCGTGGCCCTTCCAGCCGTTGCGGCGCAGGGCGTCCAGGCCGCGGTGGTAGCCCGTACGGGCGTATGCGTACGACTCCACGACCGCGCCGCGCTCGAACGCCTCGTCGGCCAGCTGGGCCCAGGCGAGGGAGGAGGTGGGGTACTTCGCGGCGACGTCCGTGGGGGCGGTGCCGGACGCGAGCAGTTCGCGGGGCTCCGGGTCGTCGGGGAGCTGGGTGGGGGGAGGGCCGCCGAGGAGGTTCTCGTGAATCGTCATGCCCTCAGTCTCCCGCACGCGGCTCCGCGGGCGCGCTCCGCTGGGTTGTGCCGGGTGCGCTGGGCTGTGGGCGCCCTGTGCCGGTGTGGGCCGGGGCTGGTAGGCGTGCCCGCGCCAGCGGGGTGCCGCTGCGCCCACCCGTGCCGCCCCAAGCGGCACGACTGCCCGCAGCTACGGCGCCCCGAAGCCCAGCCACCCGACGCCACTCCACCCAGCCCAGCCCGCAAACTCAGCCCCTACCCCCGCCGCCCCCGCTCCAGCGGCGGAGCCGTCACGCAGCCGTGGGTCACGCATTCCGGCCGGCGGCAGTCCGGGGCGGGGCGGCGGACCAGGGTGAACGCCAGCAGCGACCCGACCACCAGCACCGCCGCACAGATCGGCATCGCCCGCCGGAACGCCGCGTCGAAGGCCGCGGGAACCCGGTACGCCTCCGGCCCCATTCCCGCGAGCAGCGGCAGCGCGGCCACGGCGACCAGACCCGCCGCCCGGGCCGCGGCGTTGTTGATGCCACTGGCCAGGCCCGCCCGGGCGGTGTCCACGGAGGCCAGGACCGTGGCGGTCAGCGGGGCGACGAGGGTGACCATCCCGGCGCCCATGACCAGCACGGCGGGCAGCACGTCCGTGACGTAGTCGGCGCCGGGGCCCACCCGGAGCATCAGCAGCATCGCCACCGCGCACAGCAGCGGGCCGACGGTGAGCGGCAGCCGGGGGCCCGTGCGGTCGGCGAGGGCGCCCGAGCGGGAGGAGAACAGCAGCATCAGGGCGGTGGTGGGGAGCAGGGCCGTCCCCGCGGCCAGCGGCGAGTAGCCGGCCACCACCTGCAACTGGAGGGCGGTCAGGAAGAAGAAGCCGCCGAAGGCCCCGTACACGCACAGGGTGACGAGGTTGACCGCCGTGAACTGGCGCGAGGCGAAGATGTCCGGCGGGAGCATCGGGTCCGGGCGGTGCCGTTCGACCTGGACGAAGGCCACGGCCGCCGCCAGCCCCGCCACCCCGCTCAGGACCACCACGAGGCTGCCGCCGCGGGCGTCGATCAGCGCGTACGTCAGCAGCGCGAGGGCGAGGGCGCCGAGGACCGCGCCGAGGACGTCGAAGCGGCCGTGTTCGCCCTCGTCCGCCGATTCCGGCACGTGCCGCAGGGCCACCGGCACGCACAGCAGGGCCAGGGGCACGTTCAGCAGGAACACCCAGCGCCAGCCGGGGCCGGACACCAGCCAGCCGCCGAGGAACGGGCCGATCGCCGCGCCGATCCCACCGAAACCGGACCAGAGGCCGACGGCCCGGCTGCGGTCGTCCCGGTGGAAGGAGGCCTGGATCAGCGCCAAGGAGCCGGGGGTGAGCAGCGCGCCGCCGACGCCCTGCAACGCGCGCGCGGCGACGAGCAGAACGGGGGTCGGGGCCAGGCCGCACAGCAGGGACGCGGTCGCGAACCAGACCACGCCGAGGACGAAGATCCTCCGGCGGCCGTAGCGGTCGCCGAGGGAGCCGCCGAGCAGGATCAGGCCGGCCAGCGTGACCATGTAGGCGTTGACCGTCCACTGGAGGGCGGCGAGGCTCGCGTCGAGGTCGCGGCCGATGGTCGGCAGCGCCACGTTGACGACGGTCGAGTCCAGCATGGCCATGCTGGAGCCGAGGATCGTGGTGAACAGGATCCACTTGCCCTGGGGCGAGGACAGCCGGACGTCGGGCACCTACCCAGGTATACAGCCAGACGGCGGGCCCCGGCGGCATGAACGGCCGCCGGGCCCGCCGGGAGGACGTACCGCCTACTTGATCCTGTTGCCCGCCGAGCGCAGGTTCTGCGTGGCCTCCAGGACGCGCGCGGCCATCGACGCCTCGGCCAGCTTGCCCCAGGTGCGCGGGTCGTAGGCCTTCTTGTTGCCGACCTCGCCGTCGATCTTCAGGACGCCGTCGTAGTTCGCGAACATGTGACCGGCGACCGGACGCGTGAACGCGTACTGGGTGTCGGTGTCGAGGTTCATCTTCACGACGCCGTTGTCCAGCGCGGTGAGGATCTCCTGCTCGGTGGAGCCGGAGCCGCCGTGGAAGACGAAGTCGAACGGGGACTCCTTGCCGAACCGGGCGGCGACGCCCTCGTTCAGCTCCTTCAGCAGCTCGGGGCGGAGCACGACGTTGCCCGGCTTGTAGACGCCGTGGACGTTGCCGAAGGAGGCGGCCAGCAGGTAGCGGCCCTTCTCGCCCAGGCCGAGGGCCTCGGCGGTGCGGATCGCGTCCTCGACCGTGGTGTAGAGGGAGTCGTTGATCTCGTGGGAGACGCCGTCCTCCTCGCCGCCGGTGGGGGTGATCTCCACCTCGAGGATGATCTTCGCGGCGCGGGCCTGCTCCAGCAGCTCCTGCGCGATCTCCAGGTTGTCGGCGAGGGTCTCGGCGGAGCCGTCCCACATGTGGGACTGGAACAGGGGGCCGAGACCGGCGTCGACGCGCTTCTTGGAGAGCGCGAGCAGCGGACGCACGTACCCGTCCAGCTTGTCCTTCGGGCAGTGGTCGGTGTGCAGCGCGATGTTGACCGGGTACTTCTCCGCGATGATGTGCGCGTACTCGGCGAGCGCGACCGCGCCGGTCACCATGTCCTTGCTGTACTGACCGCCGAGGAACTCGGCACCACCCGTAGAGATCTGGACGATGCCGTCGCTCTCCGCCTCCGCGAAGCCGCGCAGCGCCGCGTTCAGGGTCTGGCTCGAGGTCACGTTGATGGCCGGGTAGGCGAACTTGCCTGCCTTCGCCCGGTCGAGCATCTCGTTGTAGACCTCGGGGGTTGCGATGGGCATCTGTCCGCTCCTTGTGTTGCGGGTTGGCGTTCTGCGTTACGGCCCTGACCTAGACCTGAGGGGTGACGTCGTCGTCGCCCCACATCCTTCCAGACACGGGGTGCTGGTCGACTCCCCCAAGTCCAGGTCAAAGGGGCGTGTCAGTCCAGACCCAGTTCATCCTTCGAGAAGGCGAACCGGTACGGAACACCCGCGCCGGCCTCGATCTTCTCGGCGGCGCCGGTCGCCCGGTCGACGATGGTCGCGACGGCGACGACCTCGGCGCCGGCCTCGCGCACGGCCTCGACGGCGGTCAGCGGGGAGCCGCCGGTGGTGGAGGTGTCCTCGACGACCAGGACCCGGCGGCCCGCGATGTCCGGACCCTCGACCCTGCGCTGCATCCCGTGCGCCTTCGCCGCCTTGCGGACGACGAAGGCGTCCAGCCGCTTCCCGCGCGCGGCGGCGGCGTGCAGCATGGCGGCCGCGACCGGGTCGGCGCCCATGGTGAGCCCGCCCACCGCGTCGAACTCCAGGTCCGCGGTCAGATCCAGGAGGACCTGACCGACCAGCGGGGCGGCCTCGCCGTCGAGGGTGATGCGGCGCAGGTCGACGTAGTAGTCGGCCTCAAGACCCGAGGAGAGGGTCACCCTGCCGTGCACCACGGCCTTGTCCTTGATCTGCTGCAGGAGCTCAGCACGTACGTCCGTCATGGCAGCCAGCTTAAAGCCGCCGCCAGCTCCAGGTCGTCGTCGCCTCCAGCGGCTCCAGGGGCGTGACCAGGCGCGGGAGGGTGTTCAGGCCGTTGGGCGGGCCGGTCTGCGGCTCCACGCAGACGGCCTCGGCCTGCTCGTCGTAGACGACGACCCACTCCTCGCGGCTCGCCACCCTGAGCTCCAGCTGCCCGGGCCAGGTGAGGGTGACGCCGACCCCGTCGGGCATGCCGAAGCAGTCGTCCCACGGACCGGGCTTCGGGTCGATCCGGTTCCCGGTGGGCAGGTGGTCGGCGCCGCGCTCCTCCTGCCAGCCGGGCTCGAAGTCCAGCGTCACGTCCTCTCCGCCGAGGTTGCGGTGGAACCAGGGGTGCCAGCCGATCTGCGCCGGGAAGGAGTCGTCGTACGTCTCCACGGCCATCGTCAGGGTCAGGCTGTCCTCGGTGAGCGTGACGACCTGGGTGACGCGGCCGGGGTGCGGCCAGGGGTCGACCAGCTCGTACGTGATCACCGCCTCGGTCTCCGAGACGCGCGCGGTGCGCCAGGCGCCGTCGCGGACGGTGCCGTGGATGGCGTGGGGCGGGGAGTTGAGGGGCATCTGGCGGACGGTGGCGCCGTCCAGGAAGCGGCCGTCCCGGATCCGGCCGCACCACGGCACCATCGGGAAGCAGCCGTAGCGCTCGCCCTGCCGCAGCAGCTCCGTGCCGCCGATCCGCAGTCCGCCGATACGGCCGCCGTTGCCCGGCCGCACGCTCACCTCCGCGTCGCCCGCGGTCAGCGTGATGTCTTCGTTACTCACGGCACGACCCTACTGGGGCGATCAAGAGGGCGTCGCGCGCACACGGGGTGCAGGGTGGGGGCCATGAAGTACATGGTGCTGATGTACGCGGATCCCGCGGCGACCGAGGCGATGACCGCCGAACAGCGGGCCGAGGTGTTCCGCAGGCACGAGGCCCTGCACGCCGACCTGGCCGGCACCGGCGAACTGCTGAACGGCGCCGGGCTGGCCCTTCCCCGGGACACCGGCACGCTCCGGTGGCGTCCGGACGGCCCGGCGACGGCGGCCGAGGGGCCGCTCGGGGCGGCGGCCGTGCACCTGACCGCGTACTACGTCGTCGACTGCGCGACCCCGGAGCGGGCGCGGGAGATCGCGGGGCGCGTCCTCGACTTCCATGTCGTCGCGGTCGAGGTGCGGCCCGTCCACGACTGGTTCGGGATGGGCTGATGCTGTGACCGGAAAGGTTTGCTAGCGGCGCCGGCGCAGGGCGCGGGTCACGACGATCGCCGAGGCCAGGGCCAGCGCGGCCGCGGGGGCCGCCCAGCGCAGGACCGTGTTGCCGCTGACGGTCTGGGGTGCCGGTACGGGGGCGTAGCGGCCGCGGGGCGGGGCGTGGTCGACCTCCTCGGCGCTGCGGCCGATCATCGTGCGGCGCGCGTGCGCGGCCTCGGCGGGGGGCTCGCCGGTGTCCGCGAAGTCGTCGGCGAGGCGGTCCGCGCCGTCCGCCGCGCCCTCGCCCTTCTCGTCCGCGGCCGCGTCGAGGGAGGGCGGGGGGACCTCGGTGTCGAAGACGGACGCGTGCCCGGCCCCGGATTCCGGCTCCTGTTCCTGCTCCGGTGCGTTCTCCCCCGGCGCCGACGGTTCCTCCGGTGCCGCGAGGCCCTCCGGTGCCGCGAGGCCCTCCAGGAAACGGTTCAGCAGCCGGGTCGCCGCCGAGGTCACGGCCTCCCCTGGCAGTTCCGTGATCCGGCCGTCCGCGTCCGCCGTGCCCGACACGGTGACCGTGGTGCCGCCCTCGACACCGGCGAGGCGCAGGGTCAGGGCGAGCTTGACCGAGCCGGTGCCGCGGGCCTCGGCGGCGTCGCCCTCGACGGCGTACGTGCCGTCCTCGCGGGCGGCCACCCGTACCGCGCCCCGGTAGGTGACGGAGTGTCCGCCGACGCGCAGCTTCAGCCGGCCGGCGACGGGCTCGGCGCCGGCGTCCTGCTGGAGCCCGGGGACGGCTCGGGCGACGCGCGCGGGATCGGCGAGTGCCGCTGCGAGACGTTCGACCGGAACCGGAACGAAGACCTGGTGCTCCATGTCGGCTGAGCCTACCCAGGAGTGGCCGGATCGTACCCTCGTGTGAACACGTGTATGCCCGGATCGCCCCTCAGTACCGCGGATGCACCAGTGTGGAGGCCGTCAGACCGCTCATCCGCGTCCGCTCGGCCGCCCCCTGGTCCGCCGCCAGCGCGGCCCGCGTCAGGGTGTGCGGGTGGTCCCCGGTGTCCAGGCGCAGGGGCGGGGCGAGGGGGCCCGGGCCGGCCAGCAGGAATCCCCAGTCGCGCGGTGCCCCCGGGGCGCCGGCCGAGCGGTCGGGGCCCGCCGGGAAGCCGGAGGCGTGGCCGAGGACCCGGTAGGGGGTGAGGGCGAAGCCGGCCGCGCGCAGGGTCGCGGCGACCGTCCAGAAGACACGGGGGCGGGTGACGACGGGCCCGGCGTGCACGACGAGGCGGCCGCCGGGGGCCAGGACGCGCCGGGTCAGGCCGTAGAACTCCTGGGAGTACAGCTTGGTGCTGGCGGTGATGCCGGGGTCGGGGAGGTCGGCGATCACGACGTCGTACGCCGCCGTGGGGGCGCCGCGCAGCCGGCCGAGGGCGTCGGCCGCGGCGAGGTGGACGCGGGGGTCGTCGAAGGCGTGGCCGTTGGCGGCGGACAGCCCGGGGTCGTGGCGGGCCAGCCGGATGAGGCAGGGGTCGGGTTCGACGACGTCGACGCGCCGCACCCCGCGGTGGCGCAGCACCTCGCGGGCGGCCAGGCCGTCGCCGCCGCCGAGGATCAGTACGCGCGCGTGGGGCCCTGACATGGCCGGGTGGACCAGGGCCTCGTGGTAGCGGCGCTCGTCGCGGCCGCCGACGCGCAGGCGGCCGTCGAGGAAGAGGTCGAGGGGCCGGCCGCCGGTGCCGCCGGCCAGGACGACCTCCTGGACCCCGCTCTGCACGGCGACCCGCACGTCCCCTCCGTACACCGCGTGCCGCGCGGCCCGTTCGAAGTCGCCGGCGAGGGCGGCGGCGGAGGCGAGGACGCCGAGCACGACGAGGCCGACGAGCAGGAGGGTCCAGCGGGCGCGGCGGGTCAGGTCGCGGCGGAAGAGGCCCAGCACCAGGGCGCCGCCCGCCACGACGTTGACCGTGCCGGTGAGCAGCGCGCCCGTCAACTGGCCGAGGAACGGCAGGAGAAGGAAGGGGAAGGCCAGGCCGCCGACCAGCGCGCCCACGTAGTCGGCCGCGAACAGGTCGGCCACCGCGCCGCCCGCGTCCTGCCGGCGGATGCGCTGGATCAGCTCCATGAGGAGCGGGACCTCGGCGCCGATGAGCAGGCCGATGGCGAGCGAGAAGGCGACCAGGAGGCACCGTGGGCCGTCGGCCCACATCCCGCCCCAGCCGCCGGTCCAGGCGAACACGGCGTACAGGGCCATCGCGCTGCAGCCGCCGATCAGCGCGAGGGCGGTCTCGACCGCGCCGAAGCCGGCGGCCGCGTGCCAGCGCAGCCGTTTGGCGCCGAGGGAGCCGATGCCCATCGCGAACACCATCACGGACAGCACGACGGAGGACTGGGTGACCGAGTCGCCTGTCAAATACGAGGCGAAAGCGACCAGTTCGAGCTCGTAGACGAGCCCGCAGGCCGCGCAGACGAAGACGCACACAAGGACCAGGAACCGCCCGGTGCCGGGCCGGACGGGCAGCCGGGCGGGGCCTGTCCAGGAGGGCGGGGCCCCCGGGGGCGCGGGGGCGTGCGGTTCGATCACTCTGCGACGTTACGTCACACGCTCGGTACGCTTCGTCACCCACACGTGTGGATCTGGGGACAGTTGACGCCCGGCGTGTTTATGGCCGCTCTCCCGTGGCAGCGCGTGCCTCAGCCCGGCTGTGCCATCCGCGCCCGTGCGCCCACCCGGGTGCGGGTGGCCACCAGTTGGCCGTCCTGCGGGTAGGCGTGCCAGGTCCGCCAGTGCACCTGGCCCTCGTGCCGATGGGCCAGCATCGCGGTGAAGGCGTGCGGGCTGCCGGGGAAGACGCCGGCGAGGCCGTGCGGATGGTCGGAGACGAGGGCCAGCAACTCCTGGGCGCGGCCCGCGAACGAGCCGGGTGTGAGCACCTCGACGCGGGCCGCGAACTCGTACTCCCAGTCGCCGACGCGTTTGGCGACGCCGAGCGGCAGCGGGGTGCTGGAGCCGGGGATGCACGCGACCGTCTCCGAGCAGATGCCCCGCTCCTCCTCCACGAGCACCTGGTGGGACGCGCCGAGCAGTCTCAACTGGAGTTTCACGCTCTTCAGTTCGAGGTCGAGGGTGGCCAGTGCGGGCAGCGGCTCGCGTCCCAGGGCCCAGGCGAGGTCGGCCGCGCGGGTATCGGTGTAGGTGGTGTTCAGGGTCGTGAGCATGGATCGGCTCCGCTAACACGCAATGAGGGGGAGATCGGCCATGTCAGCCCAGCCGGCCCGGCCGGGAGGGGCGTCTGCGGGATGCCCGAGGGGCTGCGTTGGCGATTTAGAGGGAATCATGAACAGTGACGCCGCCACAGCGTTTTTACCCAACTTCGTGGGGTTTCCATCCCTCAGAGGGCTCCTCAGCTCAACTGTTCAACCATGGCGTACGCCCGGCGCGGGACCGGAACACGCAGGCGCCCGCCGGACGCCCTCGCCCGGCGGGCGCCGTGACGCCGCTCGCGCGGCTGCCGGAGGCCCGGATTCCGCGGGTCAGCTGCCTCCCCCGCAGCCGCCCCCGCCGCACGACGAACCCCCACCGCAGGAGGAGTGCCCGCCGCACGAGTGACCGCCGCCGCAGGAGTGGTGGCCGCCGTGGTGGCCCCCACCGTGGTGGCCGCCGGACGAGCCGGAGTCCGAGCCGCCGGCCCACCAGCTGCCGCTCGCGCCGCCGTCGGACGAGGACGACGAGGACCGGGCGCAGGACGGCCGCCTGCCGTGCCCCTTGCCGCTCCTGTTGGCCGCGGACGCGGCGATCCCCACGCACACGATCACGACCAGCGCCACGACGAGGACGGTGCCCATGGCGTCACCTGCTTTCCGTTCCCCCGAACCGGCCCCCCGTGGGCCGTGGTGACCGGGGGATGCCCGGGCGGCCGCCCGGCCAAAGCAGAGTTGAGGAAGTCCAGAGGGTGTCGTCGTCGTGGCAGCGGCGGGCGCCCTCAGCCGTCTGCCGAGGGGCGCCCGCGCCCGCGACCTCGCTCGCGGAATGGAGGATTTCTGTGGTCAGGGCCTGTACTGACAGACCGTCACACCGTCGCGCGCACCGCAGCCGATCTTGGTGAACCGGTCCTGGATCATGTTCCAGTAGTGACCCCACCGGTACCGGTAGCCGTCGCTGTTGCTGTCGTGGTTGGGGTCGGCGTCGTACGCGCTCTTCTCGGCGGCCCACTGCCCGGTGGCCCCGGCCGGGGCGGCGCCCGACATGTTCTCGGCGCCGTTGAACGACGGGGAGTGTGCCAGCGAGCCGGGGCCGTTCGGCGTGGACTGCGGGTTGTCGGCCCAGGCCTGTGCCTGGCTGGCCACGCCCTCGTCCCAGGTCAACGGTGATGCGCCGGCCTGCTGGCGAATGGCGTTGGTTTGGCTGACGATGGCCTGTTGATCACCGGGGCTGACGGCGGAGACGGCTGCGGAAGCGCTCGTCGCCAACGTGCCCCCCGCCATCAGTCCCGCCCCTATGAGGGCCACGGCTTGATTGCGTATCCGACTGGCCTTGGTCATGGCGACCCCCTGGTCGCAGAGAGAGTGGCAGATACCGCCGGCGGGCCTCACTCGTCACAAAGGCGGGCCGCGTGGCCGGCTACCGCGGTGGCCGGAAGGCGACCGCTGACAAAGTGGCTTGGTCGGGCGGCCGTTCGGCGGCCCCCAATGCCCACAACCAGCCTAGGTCGAGGGTGTCGGCCCGTCGACCGGGGAGGCTCCGGGGGCGGCGTCTGCCGACGCCAACGACCCCTGTATCCGGGCCAGTTCACCTATCTCAGGAGCCGTTGCCGCGATGCCCGACGGCACGCTCCGGTCGCGGCGGCAGGCGACACAGGGCCAGGCCGGCAAGAAGGCCGTACGGCGCATGAGGATGCGAGCCAACGCGTCGAAGGACCGGCCCCCAGTCTGGGAGCCCGAACCCGGGTCGGCCTGTATACGCACACGGGGGACGCGTCTACCGCGCCCGTCATGCGGGCGGGTGGCGGGTGGTGCACGTATCCGCCGAGTCCACGATCGGCTCGGTCTCGACCACCCTCGCTCCTACGACGCTAGAACACTCGTTGCGCGCCCGCACACCCGAGCGGTGTCGGTGCGGGTACCCGTCGGCGAAGGCCGGTTGAGGAAGTCCCGAGCTTGGGCGCAGGATGACCGGCATGACCTCCACCGCGCGCCCCCACCTCAATCGCCGGCTCGCCGAGTTCGGGACGACGATCTTCGCCGAGATGTCCGCCCTCGCCGTGGCCACCGGCTCGATCAACCTGGGCCAGGGCTTCCCCGACACCGACGGCCCGGAGGAGATCCGGGAGGCGGCCGTACGGGCGCTGCGCGACGGCCGCGGCAACCAGTACCCGCCCGGCCCCGGCATCCCCGAGCTGCGCACCGCGGTCGCCGCGCACCAGCTGCGCCGCTACGGACTGTCCCACGACCCCGACACCGAGGTACTGGTCACGGCGGGCGCCACGGAGGCCATCGCGGCCTCGCTGCTGGCACTGCTGGAGCCGGGCGACGAGGTCGTGGCCCTGGAGCCGTACTACGACTCCTACGCGGCGAGCATCGCGATGGCGGGCGGCCGGCGGGTGCCGGTGACCCTCAGGCCGCACGACGGGAGCTTCCGCCTCGATCTCGACGAGCTGCGCGCGGCCGTCACCGACCGCACCCGGCTGCTGCTGATCAACACCCCGCACAACCCGACCGGCACCGTCCTCACGCGCGCGGAGCTGGCCGCGATCGCCGAGCTGGCGGTGGAGCGGGACCTGCTGGTGGTGACGGACGAGGTGTACGAGCATCTGGTGTTCGACGACGCCGAGCACCTGCCGCTGGCCACGTTCCCCGGGATGCGTGAGCGCACGGTGACCATCGGCTCGGCCGGGAAGACCTTCTCCTTCACCGGCTGGAAGGTCGGCTGGGTGACGGCCGCGCCCGAACTGGTGACCGCGGTGCGCTCCGCGAAGCAGTTCCTGACGTACGTCTCCTCGGGCCCCTTCCAGTACGCGGTGGCCGAGGCCCTCGCCCTGCCCGACTCGTACTTCGAGGACCTGCGCCGGTCCATGCTGGCCCGCCGGGACATCCTGGCGGAGGGGCTGGCGGCGGCGGGCTTCGAGGTGTTCCGGCCGGCCGGCACGTACTTCGTCACCACCGACATCCGCCCCCTCGGCGAGAAGGACGGCTTCGCCTTCTGCCGCGCCCTGCCGGCGCGCGCGGGGGTGGTGGCCATCCCCAACGCGGTCTTCTACGACGACCGGGAGGCGGGGGCGCCGTTCGTGCGGTTCGCGTTCTGCAAGCGCGAGGAGGTGCTGCGGGAGGCCGCGCGGCGGTTGCGGGCCATGTGAGGGACAGGGGACCGCCACTTGGCCGTGCCCTGCTCGCATCCGCGCCCGGCCCCTTGCAAGGTGCGGAGGTGTGACTCACGCCAGCACCGTCCTCGCTCCGTCCGTCACCACACCCGAACCGGCGCCCGGGGAGCGGACCGGAACGTCCCTCGTCCGGGCGAGCGGCGTCGCCGTGGGCCTGTTCCTCGGCGCGCGGCTCGCCGGTGCCGCCGTCCTGGCCCTGCTCGCCGAGGCCCTGGGCAGACATCCGCTGACCCTGCTGGGCCGGTCCTGGGACTCGGTCTGGTACCTGGGCATCGCCGCCCACGGCTACGGCCACTCCCTGGGCAGGCACGGCTACAGCGACCTGGCGTTCTTCCCGCTCTACCCGGGGCTGGTGCGGGCGGTGACCGCGGTGACCCCGCTCGACGGGGGCGGGGCCGGTCTGCTGGTGTCGTGGACGGCGGCGGCCGTGGCCGCGGCCGGGATCCATGCGGTGGGTGCCCGGCTGTACGGGCGGGCCGTGGGCACCGCGCTGGTGCTGCTGTGGGGGCTGCTGCCGCACTCGGTGGTGCTGTCGATGGCGTACACCGAGCCGGTGCTGACCGCGTTCGCGGCCTGGTCGCTGTACGCGGTG
Source organism: Streptomyces sp. NPDC004561 (assembly GCF_053602155.1). Classification (NCBI taxonomy): domain Bacteria; kingdom Bacillati; phylum Actinomycetota; class Actinomycetes; order Kitasatosporales; family Streptomycetaceae; genus Streptomyces; species Streptomyces sp. NPDC004561. The sequence goes on along the minus strand of NZ_JBSGDB010000115.1, from coordinate 4,627 downwards.
CTGACCGGGAGATGGCTCTGGGCGGGCTCGCTGGCGGCGCTCGCGGGGCTCGCCCGGCCGAACGGGTTCGCGGTCGCCGCCGCGGTGCTGGCGACGGCCTGCTGTGAGGTGTGGCGGCGGCGCGGCCGGGTTTCCCACAGGCTGTGGACGGGCGCGGCGCTCGCCCCGCTGGGCTGGACGGCGTACCTGCTGTGGGTGGGCCGCCGCCGGGGCGATCTCTTGGGCGGCTACTTCGACGTGCAGTCGCGCTGGGGCTCGCGGTTCGACTTCGGGCGGGGCTCGCTGCACGTCGTGCGCGCGACGCTGCTGCACGGCAGCCGCCTGGTGTTCCCGGTGACCCTGCTGCTGGTGGCCCTGGGGGTGCTGCTGTACGCGCTGCTGGCGCTGGACCGGGCCCCGCTCCCGCTCCTCGTGCACAGCGGGGTGCTGCTGCTGGTCGTGCTCGGCGGGTCGGGCGTCTTCGAGTCCAAGCCGCGCTTCCTGCTGCCCGCCTTCCCGCTGCTGCTGCCGGCGGCCCGGGCGCTGGTGCGCACGGCGAGAGCCCGGCCCTGGCACGCGACCGTGGTGGTCGCGGCCCTGGCCGGGCTCTCGTACCTCTACGGCGCGTACCTGGTCGTGCTCGCGCACGCGCCGCTGTAGAAAGCTGCGGAAACCCGCGGACTACTCCTCGCCGTCCTCGGGCTCGTCCGCTTCGTCGACCTCCTGCTCCAGGCCGAGCTGCTCGGCCAGCCACTTGTCGAACTCGATCGCGGCCCGCACCCAGCTGACCGTGGAGGAGACGAAGTGGTTGAGGTCGACGCCCGTGCCGATCAGCATCTGGGCCTCGCCGATCAGGCGGACGGTGCCGTCGTCGTGGGTGTGGGTGTACACCTTGGGCCACAGGGTGCGGCGGTTCCAGTCGTCGACGGACTCCAGCAGCTGGGACTTCTCGTCGATCTTGTGGGGGCGGTCGTAGAAGGTCCGCACCGAGAAGACCGCCTGCTCGGCCTCCCCACGGAACATGAAGTACGTGCGGAACTGCTCCCACGGCGCCGCGAGGTCACCCTCCTCGTCGACGACGTACTTCAGCTCCATCTGGTCGAGGAGCTGCTTCACGAGGTCCTGATCCGGGACGACGGGGCCCCCCGGTCCCTGGGGCTGCGGTTCGGGCTGGCCCCCGAAGTTCGGAATCGAGGACGGGTCGATGCTCACCGTGTTTTTCCCTTCGTGCGGATTACGCCATCCTCCCCCATCCGGGGAGGGGGGTGGCAAGCCCCGCCGGGGCCTGTCGGCCGTCGACCGGCAGGATCCGGCTGGTGGGGTGGACGGCCGGTGAACGGATGGGGGCCCCGGTACGGCGTGGCGCCCCCCGTCACCGCGTTCACCGGGTGAGCGTCACAGCGTCTTTCCGGTCGCCGGGCCCACCAGCAGGCCCTCGCCGAAGCGGTCCACGCGGACCGTGTCGCCGTCCTTGATCTCGCCGGAGAGGATCTCCCTGGCGAGCCGGTCGCCGATGGCGCTCTGCACCAGGCGGCGCAGCGGGCGGGCGCCGTAGGCCGGGTCCAGGCCCTCCTCGGCGAGCCAGGCGAGCGCCTCCGGGGTGATCTCCAGGGTGAGCCGGCGCTCGGCGAGTCGCCTGCCGAGCCGGTCGAGCTGGAGCTGCGCGATCCGCTCCAGCTCGGGCTTGGTCAGCGCGGAGAAGACGACCAGGTCGTCGAGCCGGTTGAGGAACTCGGGCTTGAAGGAGGTCCGGACGACCTCCAGGACCTGCTCCTTCTTCTCCTCCTCGCCGGTGAGCGGGTCGACCAGGAACTGGCTGCCCAGGTTGGAGGTGAGCACCAGGATGGTGTTGCGGAAGTCGACCGTGCGGCCCTGGCCGTCCGTAAGGCGGCCGTCGTCCAGCACCTGGAGCAGGATGTCGAAGACCTCGGGGTGGGCCTTCTCCACCTCGTCCAGCAGGACGACGGTGTACGGGCGTCGGCGGACCGCCTCGGTGAGCTGGCCGCCCTCCTCGTAGCCGATGTAGCCGGGAGGGGCGCCGACCAGCCGGGCCACGCTGTGCTTCTCGCCGTACTCGGACATGTCGATGCGGACCATGGCCCGCTCGTCGTCGAAGAGGAAGTCCGCGAGCGCCTTGGCCAGTTCGGTCTTGCCGACACCGGTCGGGCCGAGGAAGAGGAAGGAGCCGGTGGGCCGGTCGGGGTCGGCGATCCCGGCGCGCGAGCGCCGTACGGCGTCGCTCACCGCGCGGACGGCCTCGCCCTGGCCGATCAGCCGCTTGCCCAGCTCGTCCTCCATGCGCAGCAGCTTCTGCGTCTCGCCCTCCAGCAGGCGCCCCGCGGGGATGCCGGTCCAGGCGGCGACGACGTCGGCGATGTCGTCGGAGCCGACCTCGTCCTTGACCATGGTGTCCTTGGCGGCCTCCTCCTCGGCCTGGGAGGCGGCCTCCAGTTCCTTCTCCATCTCCGGGATCTCGCCGTAGAGCAGCTTGGCCGCGGTGTCGAAGTCGCCGTCGCGCTGGGCGCGTTCGGCCTGGCCGCGCAGGTCGTCCAGCCGTTCCTTCAGCTCGCCGACGCGGTTGAGGGACTGCTTCTCCTTCTCCCAGCGGGCGGTCAGGCCCCGCAGTTCCTCCTCCTTGTCGGCGAGGTCGCGGCGCAGCTTCTCCAGGCGCTCGCGGGAGGCCGGGTCGGTCTCCTTGCCGATCGCCAGCTCCTCCATCTTCAGCCGGTCGACGGCACGCTGGAGTTCGTCGATCTCGACGGGCGAGGAGTCGATCTCCATGCGCAGCCGGGAGGCGGACTCGTCGACGAGGTCGATGGCCTTGTCCGGCAGGAAGCGGGAGGTGATGTACCGGTCGGACAGGGTGGCGGCGGCCACCAGCGCGCTGTCCGCGATCTGCACCTTGTGGTGGGCCTCGTACCGGCCCTTCAGTCCGCGCAGGATCGCGATGGTGTCCTCGACGGTCGGCTCGGCGACCAGCACCTGCTGGAAGCGGCGCTCCAGGGCGGGGTCCTTCTCGATCCGCTCCCGGTACTCGTCCAGCGTGGTGGCGCCGACCATGCGCAGCTCGCCACGGGCCAGCATCGGCTTGAGCATGTTGCCGGCGTCCATGGCGGAGTCGCCGCCCGCGCCGGCGCCGACGACCGTGTGCAGCTCGTCGATGAAGGTGATGATCTGCCCGTCGGAGTCCTTGATCTCGGCGAGGACGGCCTTCAGCCGCTCCTCGAACTCGCCGCGGTACTTGGCGCCGGCCACCATCGCGCCGAGGTCCAGCGCGACCAGCCGCTTGTCCTTCAGCGACTCGGGCACGTCCCCCTTCACGATCCGCTGGGCGAGCCCCTCCACGACGGCGGTCTTGCCGACGCCGGGCTCACCGATGAGGACGGGGTTGTTCTTGGTGCGGCGGCTGAGCACCTGCACGACCCGCCGGATCTCCTGGTCCCGCCCGATGACCGGGTCGAGCCGGCCCTCGCGGGCGGCGGACGTGAAGTCGGTCCCGAACTTCTCCAGGGCCTTGTACTGGCCCTCCGGGTCGGCGGTGGTCACGCGGCGTCCTCCCCTGGCCTTCCTGAAGGCCTCCAGCAGCTTCTTCGCGTCGGCGCCCTGCCGCTGCAGCACCTCGCCGGCCGCGCCGCCCTTCGCGGCGATGCCGATCAGCAGGTGCTCGGTGGACAGGAAGTCGTCCCCGAGCTCCTTCGCGCGCTCGCCGGCGTCGGCGATCACGGTCAGCAGCTCCCGGTTGGGCTGCGGGGGCGCGACGGTGGAGCCGGTCACGCTGGGCAGCCCGGCCAGCAGCTTCTCCGTACCGGCGCGTACGGCGGCCTGGTCGGCCTCGACGGCGGCGAGCAGGTCGGTGATGTTCTCGTTGTCCTGGCCCTGGAGCAGAGCCAGCAGCAGATGAGCGGGGGTGAGGTCCGGGTGCCCTTCCGTCACGGCGCGGTTGCTCGCCGCGTTGATCGCGTCCCGGCTCCTGTTGGTCAGCTCGGCGTCCACGTTCGCGTTCTCCTCCTCGGCATCCCACTGCTGACTTGACCAACTTACACAAAGTTGAGTCTATTCCACTCAAGGCTTTGGATGCACGGCCCTCCGGTTAGGTTTCCGGCATGGCGACATACTCCGTGGATCCGGGTGCCCCGGACGAGGCGTACCTCGACTTCTGGCGGGAGCGGCACCTGTGCACGCTGACGACGATCCGCCCCGACGGCAGCCCGCACGTGGTGCCGGTCGGCGTGACGTACGACCCCGCGGCCGGGCTGGCGCGGGTGATCACGAACAAGGGGAGCGCGAAGGTCTCCCATGTGCGCGCGGCCGGCCCCGGGGGCGCGCGGGTCGCCGTGTGCCAGGTGGCCGGGCGCCGCTGGGCGACGCTGGAGGGGCGCGCCCACGTCCGCACGGAACCGGAGCGCGTCGCGGAGGCGGAGCGGCGCTACGCCGAGCGCTACGAGCGCGCCCCCGCGCCGAACCCCTCCCGCGTGGTCATCGAGATCGAGCTGGAGCGGGCGCTCGGCCGGGGCTGACACAGGGCGGTTTTCAGCCAGTGTGGAAGTGCGGCCGTACCCCGAAATGTCGCCGCAAACTGCAGCGGCGTCACCGGGTTGAGGGGAACGTGTCGCCGCTGGGGGGGGAAGCGCCGGTGGGATGATTTTAG
>NZ_JBSGDB010000114.1:0-21237 GCF_053602155.1 Streptomyces sp. NPDC004561 | reverse complement strand
CGGTCTTCGTCACCGTGACGGTGGGTTTGACGGTCGGGCAATTGCCGCCGTAGGCGTCCGTGGAGTGGCCCGGCTTGTTCTGGTCGCAGTGGGGGTCCGTGACGTACGTCGTGCCCGACTCGGGCGCGCTGGTGCCTCCAAGAGGCCACTGTTGGACGAGGAAGGTGGCCTAAAGACGGCCCCAGGGTGCTGGGTCAGGGCCCTCGACGCTACGGCTCCGCGGTGTCTCGAACCATGCCGGTCATGAGCACGTGGACGTCCATGGCCGTGGCGGAGCAGGCGCTGCTGCGCCGAGCCATGCAGAAGCAGCGCTGCGAGCACGGACGGCCCTGCTACGAAGGCCTGCGTCCAGGGAGTTAAGCTGCGATTCGAGGGGGCCGGTGAAGCGTGGCGTAATAATGCGAGGTCTGCGGTTCCGCCTGATTGTCGGCGGGGTCTGTGCGCTGAGTTGGGGCGCCCTGTGAACAGCTAGCGTAATGACCGCGGGGGTGCTGGGCCACTGGCACGGTCTGCTGTCGGCTTTCGTCTCCGGATTGATCCTGGTGGGCGGCAGCCTGATCGCGGGTGCGGTGCTGGGCCTGCTGCTCGGCGCGGCATTGGCGCTCGCGCCCGACTGGCTGACCTCCCATGGGCTGCTCCGCCGGCTTCTGGCGGGATTTGTTGCTGGGACGCTCTTCCTGGGTGAGGCCGTGGTCAGCGTTGAGGGCGGCATTCTGCCGGTGCTGTTGGTGATCGCGTGTACCCCGGTGGTTGGCGCGGTAGCGGCTGCGTGCAGTGGTGACATTGCAGGGAGGAGCCGCCGTCATGCCTGGTTGTGGCCGCGCACGCTTACGCGGACGGAGATTGGCGCACTCGCCTGGCGCGGCAAGCTCCGTGCCGTAGTTGAGCTGCTGTGGAACTGATGGCTACCGCCCCGGAAACCCGGCCCCGGTGCGCCCCGAGAGGTCGGCGGAGGCAGTGACCGAGTCAAGGCGCTGGGCGCCAGCCGATGGTGCGTACGGCGCCCGTACCGGGTCCAGGCTTTGAGGTCTTCCCTCATCCTTATCAGGTCGATCACGGGGGTCTGTCAACGTCGGTTAACGGCCCTTGCGCCTTGGTCGATCGTCCACTGAGGTCCGGTGCCGACCGGTGCTGTTCGTGCTCGTTGGTGTCAGCCGTTGGTGTCAGCTGCCGCACGTGGTCTTGACAAGGGCTGCCCCCGCCGTCCTGCGGCACCAGGGATTTGGACGGCCAGCAGAGCTCATGAGTCGTTGCCAGCCCCGAAGCGGTTCTGAAGGTCGTTGGTGATCGTGGACATCCTGGCGATGCCGTGTGGAGGCGAGAGTTCGGAGACCGGGAGCTCGACTTGTGGGTCGTAGCCCTGCAAGCCGGTCTCGCGTTCAATGATGACGGCCAGTGCGTAGACCATCCCGAGGACGTGGCCTGCCTCGTCCCCCGTGTGCCAGTAGGGCACCGTGATCGCTACCTCGTCGATGAAAACGGATGCCTGAATGCCCGTCGCCTTGTGCGAGAGCTCGCACGTTTCACCGGTCTCGAAGAGATCGATCTCGCCAAGCAGCTCCCGGGCTTGAGGAACGATGCGGTCCCACGCCTGGATGAGCCGCCGACCTGGTGAAACGGTCCTTTGGGGAGCTGCGGTGGCTGGTGCCCAACGCTCGCGATTTCCCGCTGTTCCCCGTTCGGTCTGGTGCCGATGTGGTGCGGTGCTGGTGCGCCCCTCGGCGGCACTGTCAGTGCGTGTCGCTAAGGTCACCGTCACTGACAGCTGAGCAGAGAACCACCAGGGGGAACTTCATGGCAAGAGAGATCGCGGCGGCTGTTGTGGACGCGTGGGATGAGATCGAACGGTGGTACGAGGCCCAGGGTGCCGCGCATCTGATCCTGCCTCCTGCCTCCTGCCTCCGGTGAGCAGATCGCCGTCCTTGAGGAGATGCTCGGCATCGAGCTGCCTGAGGCGGTCACGGCCTCGCTGCGGCGACACAACGGATCGACGGACGGGGGCTGGCCCACGGGCACGCTGTTGTCCTGTGACGGCATCCTGCAAGAAGTGAGTGTGTGGCGCAACCTCCTGACCAGCGGCGGCTTTGACGACCTCAAGGACTTCGTTGCGGACGGCGAGGCACTCAAGGCCGGCTGGTGGCAGTTCGGTTGGGTCTCGCTCGATGCAGACGGCGGGGGAAACGGCGCGGTGCTGGACCTGTCGCCGGGTCCTGGGGGAAAGGTCGGCCAGGTCATCGACATGGACCACGAAGCAGGGCCGAGCGGGCCCATAGCGAGTGACTTCGTCGGATACCTGACGGCAATGGCCGCCCGGCTGGGCGACTTCGCAGTGATCGACGGACAGTACGTCGAGGAACAGTAGACGGGGCGCGCCCTATGCACCCTGGCCCAGCCCTGGCGCGGGATGACCTCGTGGACTTTGCCGTACGGTCTCATCTTTATCAGGTCGATCATGGGGGTCGGCCAACGTCGACCAACCGCCCCTCGGCCTCGGCCGATCGTTCACTGAGGTTCGGCCTCGACCGCTGCCGTTCGTGCTTGGTGTCAGCCGCTGGTGTCAGCCGCCGCACGCGGTCTTGACAAGGGCCGCCCCGCCGTTGCACGGCCTAGAGCTGCTGCCACTCCAGGCGCCGCTCGGTCACCTGATCCAGTATCCGGCAGGAGCCTGCGACGGTGACTACCGGGCAATCTCGGCATCTTCCTCTCACGACACTTCCGGCCCTGGAACCCCGGGACTGGCGCCGCTGCCCCGGCCGCCCACCCTCTTCGGCACGCGGAGGCACACGTCCAACCCAGCTATTCGTCTGTCGGCGCCCCCTCAAGCGGCCGGCGGCCGCCGTCGCCTGCGCCGTGTAGACGAACGACGCACTCCCGGTGCGCAGCACGCGTCATCCATGCACCGGCCCACACGGCCCGGCCGACGACGCATCCGGCATCGTTCAGCGGACCGATCAGACCTGCCGAATCGTGCCGCCCGGCCTTCCCAGACTGGACGAGCATGAGCAGCGATGAGGTCAGTCACAGTCCGCTGTCTGCCCGAACCGGGCACTGCAAACAGTCCACACGGGCAACGATGAATGGTACAAAACGTATGGCAATGCTGTGACCTGCGGATTCACGTCGTCCCATCAGGCACCATCGGGCGATTTCAGGCCCGTTGTGGGCCGCTTTGCGCGAAAAGTTGGTTGGTATAAATGTCCGGCAAGACCGGGCACGCCGTGCCCGGAACGGAAGGCGAGGTGAGCGCGATGAACGCCGAAGAACGTCAGAGCCGGATTCTCGCGCTCGCCCGCCACCAGGGACGGGTCGAGGTCACCACCACGGCCGTCGACCTGGCCGTCGCACCGGAGACCGTCCGCCGCGATCTCAGCGTCCTGGAACGCAGGGGCCTGATCCGCCGCACCTATGGCGGCGCCTATCCCGTCGAGGGCGCGGGCTTCGAAACGGGCCTCCCTGAACGGGAGACCCTGCACGTCAAGGACAAGCGCCGTATTGCCACGGAGGCTGTCAAGCTCCTCGGTGACGCGGAGACGGTATTCGTGGACGAGGGCTATACCCCCCAGCTCCTCGCCGGCCTCCTCCCCTGTGACCGGCCCCTGACCGTGGTCACCGCGTCACTGTCCACCGCAGCCGCGATCGTGGACTCCCCGCAGCTCAACGTGTTGCTCCTCGGAGGCCGAGTCCGGGCCCGGACGCTGGCCACGGTGGGCTCATGGGCCTGCGCCATGCTCGAACGATTCGTGATCGACCTGGCCTTCCTAGGGTCGAACGGCATCTCCCGCGAGCTCGGCTTGACCACCCCCGACCCGGTGGTGGCCGACGTCAAGGCCAAGGCACTGGCTGTGTCGCGCCGACGCGTCTTCATGGGGCACCACAGCAAGTTCGGCGCGAGCAGCTTCTGCCGCTTCGCCGGGGTGGACGACTTCGAGGCCATCGTCACCGACACCGGGCTCTCCAGCGCCGAAGCGCACCGCTACTCACTGATGGGGCCCCGCGTCCACCGGGTCTGACCAGCTCAGCCCGCCCCTACGGCCACGGGCGGCTTCACCGGAGCCGCTCCGACGGCACCCCCTGTCTAGTCGACCGAACACACCCGTCTGCCCGATCCCACATTCCCGCCCCCGTCCTCGCTGCTCACACCCGACATTTAATGAAAGGGACGATCATGAACTCCAGAAGCACTGTTCTGCGGCGCACCATGCCGCTCGGGGCGCTCGCCATGTGCGGCGCTCTGCTCACGGCCTGTGCGGGCGCGGGTGGCTCGGGGGGCGGCTCCGGCTCGCACTCCATCAACGTGCTGATGGTGAACAACCCGCAGATGGCGGACCTGCAGAAGCTCACGGCGGACAACTTCACCAAGGAAACCGGCATCAAGGTCAACTTCACGGTGCTGCCCGAGAACGACGTCCGTGACAAGATCACCCAGGACTTCTCCAGCCAGGCCGGCCAGTACGACGTGGCCACGATCAGCAACTACGAGACGCCGATCTACGCCAAGAACGGCTGGCTCGCCCCGCTGACCTCGTACGCGAAGAAGGACACCGCCTTCGACCAGAGCGACATCCTGCCCGCCATGCAGCAGTCCCTGACGGCGTCCGGCCAGATATACGCCGAGCCGTTCTACGGCGAGTCGTCCTTCCTGATGTACCGCAAGGACATCTTCAAGGAGAAGGGGCTGACCATGCCGGCCAACCCCACGTGGCAGCAGGTGGCCGCCCTGGCCGCCAAGGCCGACGGCGCCAAGTCCGGGATGAAGGGCATCTGCCTGCGCGGCCTCCCGGGATGGGGCGAGGTGATGGCTCCTTTGACCACGATGGTCAACACCATGGGCGGCACCTGGTTCGACAAGGACTGGAAGGCCCGGGTCGACAGCCCCGCCTTCACCAAGGCGACCAAGTTCTATGTCGACCTGGTGCGGTCCCACGGTGAGGCGGGCGCCCCGCAGTCCGGGTTCGCCGAGTGCCTCAACGACATGGAGCAGGGCAAGGTCGCCATGTGGTACGACGCGACCTCCGCGGCCGGGTCGCTCGAAGCCAGTGGGTCGCCGGTGGCCGGCAAGATGAGTTACGCGCCCGCACCGGTCGACCAGACCAAGAGTTCGGGATGGCTCTACACCTGGGCCTGGGGTCTGCAGAAGGCGAGCAGCCACAAGGACGACGCCTGGAAATTCATCTCCTGGGCGTCCAGCAAGCAATACGAGAACCTGGTGGGCGCCAAGCTCGGCTGGTCAAGCGTCCCGGCGGGCAAGCGGACCTCCACCTACAGCAACCCGAAGTACGTCGCTGCGGCCTCGGCCTTCGCCACCGCCACCGCGAACGCGCTGAAGTCCGCCGACCCGAGTAACCCCGGTGTGCAGCCGCGGCCCGCCCCCGGTATCCAGTTCGTCGGCATCCCCGAGTTCACCGACCTGGGCACGCAGGTCTCCCAGCAGATCAGCTCCGCCATCGCCGACAAGACCAGTGTCGATCAGGCGCTGAAGGCCAGTCAGGCGCTCGCCGAGAAGGTAGCCGCCAAGCACGCGGCCAAGTGACCCCTTCCCGATCCACCCGACGCTCACGGCCTCCCGGTCCCGCCCCCGCGGGACCGGGGCACCGGAGCACAGCGGAGACCTACCGATGACCATCACTCACCCGCTCACCAAGCGTGCCCGGGCGCCGCAGACCGCCCACCCGGCGGCACCCCCACGGCGATCCCGCGGGGCGTGGGCCCGGCGGGCCCCACTGCTCCCGGCCCTGATCTTCATGATCGTGGTCACCCAGCTGCCGTTCGTCGGCACCGTGGCGATCTCGTTCATGCGCTGGAACGCCCTCGACCCGAACAACAAGGCCTTCGCGGGTCTGCAGAACTACAAGAATGCGGTGACCGACCCGCAGCTGCGTTCCTCCCTGCTGACGACCGTCACCCTGACCGCCACCGTGGTCCTGGTCAGCCTGGCACTGGGCTTGGGGCTGGCCCTGCTCCTGGACCGCAAGTTCCGCGGCCGCGGCATCGTCCGCACCATGCTGATCACACCGTTCCTCGTCGTGCCCGTGGCCTCCGCGCTGCTCTGGAAGCACGCGCTGTACAACGCCACCTACGGGCTGATCAACGGATCGCTGACCTGGCTGTGGAGTCTGTTCGGCAGCGACAGCGCGCCGCAGCCCGACTGGCTGTCCTCGCTACCACTGATGTCCGTGGAGGCATCGCTGATCTGGCAGTGGACACCCTTCATGATGCTGATCCTGCTGGCCGGGTTGCAGAGCCGCCCCATGGACGCCGTCGAGGCGGCCCGCGTGGACGGTGCGACCACCTGGCAGGTCTTCCGCTACCTCACCTTCCCCCACCTGCGCCGTTACCTGGAGTTGGCCGCCCTGCTCGGCAGCATCTACGTGGTGCAGAACTTCGACGCCGTCTTCACCCTCACCGCCGGCGGCCTGGGCACCGCCAACCTGCCCTACACCGTCTACGAGACCTTCTACCAGGCACACGACTACGGGCAGGCCTCCGCGGAGGGCGTCATCGTCGTCATCTGCTCCCTCCTCGTGGGCACTTTCGCGCTCAGGACCGTCTCGTCCCTGCTCCGAGAGGAGACCCGCTGATGGCCACGCCCATCGACACCCCCGGGGGCTTCCTGGCACGTCGCAAGCGCGGTGCGCTCGGCCTGCTGGCCTGGCTCTGCGGAACCGTCTTTTTCCTCCCGGTCGCCTGGATGGTGCTCACGTCGCTGCACAGCGAGTCCGACGCCGCGACCAACCCGCCGAGCGTGGGGGCGCCGCTGACCCTCCAGGGCTACCGGGAGTTCTTCGGCGCGAGTACCGGCGTCTCTCCCTGGCCGCCGCTGATCAACTCGTTCTCCGCGAGCCTGATGTCGACGCTCCTGGTGCTGGTGCTGTCGATCCCGGCCGCCTACGCGCTGTCCATCAAGCCGGTGCGCAAGTGGTCGGACGCGATGTTCTTCTTCCTGTCCACCAAGATGCTGCCCGCGGTGGCCGGGCTGCTGCCGATCTACCTGATCGCCAAGGACAGCGGCCTGCTCGACAACGTCGCGCTGCTGGTCATCCTCTACACCTCGATGAACCTGCCGATCGCGGTATGGATGATGCGTTCCTTCCTCGCCGAGGTCCCCGGCGAGATCCTGGAGGCGGCCTCCATCGACGGCGCCGGACTGCCCACCGTCCTTGCCCGGATCGTCGCACCCGTCGTCGCCCCCGGCATCGCCGCCACCTCGCTGATCTGCTTCATCTTCAGCTGGAACGAACTGCTCTTCGCACGTGTGCTCACCGGCGTCGTCGCCGGCACCGCGCCCGTATTCCTCACCGGCTTCGTCACCAGCCAGGGCCTCTTCCTGGCCAAGGTGTGCGCCGCCGCCGTCTGCATCTCCCTACCGGTACTCATCGCCGGGTTCGCCGCCCAGGACAAACTTGTCCAGGGCCTGTCCCTTGGAGCAGTCAAGTGAAAGCCGCCGTCATCCACTCGCCCGGCCAGGTCAGCGTCGAGACCGTCGACGACCCCACACCCGGCCCCGGGCAGGTGGTGATCGAGGTCTCCGCCTGCGGACTGTGCGGCACCGATCTCCACATCCTGCAAGGCGAGTTCGCACCCACCCTGCCCATCATTCCCGGGCACGAGTTCGCCGGCCAGATCATCGCCCTGGGCACCGGAGTACGCGACCTCAAGGTCGGCGATCGGGTCGCCGTCGACCCCTCGCTGCACTGCCACGAGTGCCACTACTGCCGCATTGGGCGCGGCAACCTGTGCGAACGCTTCAACGCCATCGGCGTCTCCGTCCCCGGCGGCGCGGCACAGTACACGGTCGCCCCCGCCGCCAACTGCGTCAGGCTCCCCGACCACGTCCGCGCCGAGGACGCCGCCCTCATCGAACCGCTGTCCTGCGCGGTACGCGGGTACGACATCCTGCGCTCCACCCTCGCCAGCAATGTCCTGATCTACGGCTCAGGCACCATGGGCCTGATGTTGCTGGAACTCGCCAAGCGCACCGGAGCGGCCACCGTCGACATGGTGGACATCAACGAGGACCGGCTCGCCACCGCCCGCACCCTCGGCTGCAGCAACGCGGTGACCACCGCCGACGAGGTCGAGCGCCCGCGCGGCTGGGACGTGGTCATCGACGCCACCGGCAACGCCCACGCCATCCAAGACGCCCTCGGCCGGGTCGGCAAGGGAGGCACCTACCTGCAGTTCGGCGTCGCCGACTACGCGACCCGGGCCACCATCGACCCGTACCGGATCTACAACCAGGAGATCACGATCACCGGCTCGATGGCGGTCCTGCACAGCTATGAGCGCGCCGCCGAGCTGTTCGCCGGCGGCGTCCTCGACCCGGACATCTTCATCAGCGACCGGCTGCCGCTGACGGACTACGCCGAAGCCCTGCGGCAGTTCCAGGCCGGGAAGGGCCGCAAGATCCAGGTGCTGCCGTGACCAGAAGTACCGAACGCGGACACGGCCGGGCCCGCACCGAGCCGGCGCCGGGAGTCCTGGTCGGCAGCGGGGACACAGCAGGCCCCGGGCTACCGGCGCTCGTCATCGGCGAAGCACTGGTGGACGTCATCGCCGGTCCCGACGGCCCGCGCCGGAGCCACCCCGGCGGCAGCCCCGCCAACGTCGCCCTAGGCCTGGGCAGGCTCGGCCACCCCGTCCGACTCGCCACCCGCGTGGGACACGACCACCTCGGCAGGCTGGTGCGAAAGCACCTGGAGGGCAGCGGGGTCGACTTGACACCGGGATCCCAGGTCAACGCCCCCACCTCCACGGCGACCGCCGTACTCGATGCCAAGGGCGCCGCGAACTACACCTTCGACATCACCTGGGCGCTCTCGGCGGCCGTCGAGGAAGCACTGCGCGACGGCCCCCCGGCACACGTCCACACCGGATCCATCGCCACCGCCCTGAGCCCGGGAGCCGACCAGGTCTACAGCACCCTGCACGCCCTGCGGACCTCAGCCACCCTCTCCTACGACCCCAACCTCAGACCCGCACTGCTCCGCCCCGCGGAGCAAGAGCGTGAACGGGTGGAACAACTCGTCGCCATCAGCGACGTGGTGAAGGCAAGCGAAGAGGACCTGGCCTGGCTCCACCCGGGCGAGAACCCCGACAAGACGGCAGCCCGCTGGGCACGAAACGGCCCGTCGCTGGTCGTCCTCACCCTGGGAGCGAACGGCGCCCGGGCCTGGTGGCGGCACGGCTGCCAGGACATAGCGCCGGTGTCCGTCCAGGTCATGGACACCGTGGGGGCGGGCGACGCGTTCATGGCAGGCCTGACCAGCCGACTGCTGCATGCCGGGCTACTGGGAGGCGGCCCCGGAGCCGAGGCAGCAACGGCACGCGCGGCACTGCACACGGCTACGGACACCGACCGACTGCCCGAGGTTCTCGGCGACGCGCTGGCGGGCGCCGCTCGAACGGCCGCGCTCACGTGCGCCCGTCAGGGAGCGGACCCACCCACAGCAGCAGAACTAAGCTTGGCGTTTATGCAGCTTTGCTGCTTGTGATGGGTGCCGTGAGGTTCGGTCTGTCCTGTTTTCCGACGGGGTGCTCACGTGCACGGTGCTTGTTCTTCCTGCCGATTGGCCGACTGGGGCCTGCGGTGCTGGGTTTCGGTGCGCTGGCCGGCTGAGGGGTGCTCGGGGTTCTCGGCATACCAGGCGTCGATGTCGATCTGGCCGCATGACGCGAGGGTGGTGTTCCGCTGGCTGAGCCATTGCAGGAAGGCGGTCGCGTACTTGATCTGTTCGCCGGCGAAGCGGCGGATGCTGGGTGTGATGTGGCTCCGCTCGGCGCGGGCCCGCAGTCCGGGGAGGACGTGCCAGGTCGCGAAGAGCCTGATCGTCTTGGTGTGCTCGGGTTCGGCGATGTCGGCCAGGTGGCCGGGAAGCCAGCGCTGAAAGGAACAGAGGTGCTTGTCCACCGCGGGCAGACCTCCGCACGCCATGAGGAGTTCTTCCAGGTGAGAGGCCGCCCGCCAGGGCTGGAGTTCGTGAAACGCATCGTGGGTCAGCGGGATCTCGCCGAGGCCGAGTCGACGAAGCAGCTGTGCGGCGTTCCCCAACTGGCCGCGGCGCATGTCCAGCCAGGCCAGGGGGCGGCAGCGCGCGGATGACCGGCTGATAGGTCTCCTGGTGGCCGCCGTCTTCGCCGTCGCACTGGTGTGACCGTCGTCAACTGGCTGCTGGCCCACTGGTGGATCCTGGCCGTTGCCGGCGCACCCCGTAGGCCGACGGCCCTCTCCTGAAACCGCCCACGGTCGGGTTGTCGTCTGCGTCGGCGACACCGACACCCGTCGGTGACTCTGGCCTAGCGGCGGGCCAGTCGCCAGCAGATGACGTGGGATGTGTACCGGGACAGGGTGTGGGAGCCGCACGAGGCCGAACTGGCGGTCGAGGCGGTACAGATGCGCAGAGTCGAAGCCCGTGTCACGGACTTCGCCGCCGCGCACGGCCTGGAGCGCATCACCCTGGCTGTGACCGGCGCCCGGCTTGGTTGGGCAGATGCCGCCCAGTCCGCGCGTAGTTCGAAGACGATCGGCCACATCGAATTGGGACACGTCTGGTTCTTCCCCGAGGGCCTGGCAGCACTGCCGCACATCGTGGAGCACCAGCTCGTGCACATCCAGCGCAATGATTCCGCCCGGCACGTCCTCTGGGCCTCGGCCACCGCCGCGGGCAGCGTGGCCTGCGCCGGACTGCTGCCCCTCACGTACGCCGCCGTGATGATTGCCCGTCCTCTTGACCATACGCGCCACCGTGGGTTGGCCGGCGGCGGCTGGCTGTACCACGGGCAGCAGGAGGCGCGGTGGGAAGCTATTCGCGCGCAGAGCCTGCGCTACGGCCTGTCCCAGCTGGATGCCCTCCACCACTTCCGGTTCGAAGAAGCGGGTGCGTGACCTGATGCGTCGCGATGGCTGCCATTACGCGACCCGTGTCGGGGGTGGCGGCGACCTGGGTGCCGACGTGAAGGCCACCGACCCCTACCGGCGGCGCTGGGTGATCCAGTGCAAACACCGGTGCAACGGCCTCGCCGGCTCCGCCGTGGGCACACCGGACCTCCAGGTCCTCAACGGCACGGCCCGCCAAGTCCACGGTGCCGACGTCGCGGTCATCGTGACCAACGGGCGGGTCACCGCACCCGCCGTGAACTTCGCCAAGCAGCAGCGCCTCCATGTGGACGGAGCTGGCTCGCAGGCCGGTGCGGCCTCGGGCAACTTCACTAGAGCCGGCCCTGTTTGAGTCAACCCCGCCTATTGCGAGACAGCACGCATATCACTGTGCGTTGTTCGAACAAGATCGATATAAGACCATATGCTGGTGGTCCGCCATGCATGATCACGGTCTGTAGCAAGTGGAATCTGCCTAGCCATTTGCGTCGCAAAAGTTCCCTTGCAAGGAAGGAATGGGACCCCGTGGCTTCCACCGCGACCCGAGACAACATGAGTCACGGGGAAGGCATCCCATCCAGGGGGAATCATGCGAAACTCGGCAAGGGTAATAGGCGCGGTCTCCACGCTGTCGGCTGCCATTGCGCTGACTGGTGCAAATGCAGCTTCTGCCGCCCCTTCGGCGCACAAAGGGCACGAGGTGACTGTTGCGACGCCGATGAAGGTGGTCGGATTCGACGCAGCAGTAGCAGAACAGCACGGCTACAAGATCGTCACGTTACCGAACGGGCAGCAGACGTCCGTGCCGAAGCACGGCCACGTCGCCCCGCAGTCGATTCCTGTGGTGCATGGTGACTGTGGAGAATCGTACATCCACTTCTACGCAACCGGCGGCAACTACGAGGGAGAGGTCAACACCGGCTACAAGGTCGACCACGATGTCATTCGCTACGGTTGGACCGTAGACGTCACTGACAGGTTCGGCGTCGGTAAGCTCCGTGACAGCGGGTGGGCCACCGGACCGAATCATGAAATGCATTTCCTCACGCACTCGGGAGGCGCGGGGGACGCTACCGCACAGGTGGAAGGCGGAAGCTACGTCATCCTGATCGACGGCGAGGAGTGTCACTCCGGGACCCCGTGGGACACAACGTACTACTACAAGGACTGACCGCACACTTCGATAAGTGAGGAAAAATGAACATCACGCCGTCAAGTCGTAGGCAGGCCATGGAGCAAGAAATCGCGACGGCTGCGAGGGAGTTCGACGGGGTGATGTTCGGCCTCCCTGGGCAGGGCCCCACGGGAACGCTCAGCCAACAGGAAAACGGAATATACGAGACCTTCTTCATTAAGTATGATATCGATGGGCGCGGAATAGGAGTCGGTACAACAACCCTACATGTCGCCCCTCCGTTCGCTTACCGCTGGCTGGCTACTTTTGCCAAGAATTGGCAACCACGAGATCCGACGCCAAGGCGCGTCGATTTAAAGGTCGGACATGAGGAAGTCGGTCTTGCTGGCGGCTTTCCGAACAGATTGCAGGCGTACCGGCTGGGACAAGTCAGCGCACTCTCTGCTGAAGTGGATTACCTCACCTGGATCGCAATCGGTGATCTCGACCTGATCTGTGCGCAGTGGACCGAAATCAGGGCTGTTACAGGAACAGATCGTTGAGCGGATGACCCGGCTTAGAGCGACGGAATCCCATCGCCATGAGATCTTCCTACGACTGCGGCCGGCCAACACGGCTGTTCGCCAGCCACAGCTACGGACGGCGTGAACGCGTGCCGTGATGTCGCCGAGCTGGGCGAAAAAGCCAGGCCAGAGATCGCGGGGTAGGAGCCGAGATGCTCGGGGGCGGGCACACCAGTGAGGTGGCTCTGCATGATCCAGTCCCGGCCGGTGATCTCCTGTGACCAGTCGGCGAACAGGACGCGCAGGACGAGGCTGGCGATGGGAGAGAGGTAGGGGACGGTGGCCGCCTCGTTGCGCATCAGCTCACGCTCGGAGCTGAACTGCTGCTCCGGAGCGGGGGCGATGCGCAGGATGACCGGTGTCTCCATGCTGTCGACGGTGATCCGGTAGGTCGTGTTGTACATGCCGCCGCCGAGCTCCACAGCGGAGGCGACCCGTGCGGCGTCCCCGAGGGCGCGCTGGCCGATCGCCTGGATGTCCTCGGCGGTGACGGGCTGCTGAAAGGCGTGCGGGTCGCGGGGGATGGATCGGAAGTCCATGGAGGTCCTTCAGGCCCGAGCAGGGAAAGCGGCTGGTCAGAAGTAGGCGACTGAGTTACGGGACCGGTGGGGAGTGGTGGTGGGCTTCCCGACCCGCGCGTCTCCGCGCAGAAGTTCACCTTCCAGGGCGTACCGGTCGCCGTGCTTGCCGATCCCGGTGATCGTGGCAACGGCCAGCACCAGGCCCTCGGTGTTGACGATCTGCACTTCGTCCTGAGCCAGGGCTCGGTCCGCGTTGAACTTCCAGACCCCGCGGCCGGCCTGCCACGCCTCGTCCTCCGTCATCCCCGGGCGCCACCCGATCGTGGACCGGCCAAGGCGGTCGCCCGGCTCCGCGGGCCGCTCCGGGCCCAGCTGGATTTGAAGCACACCCACTCCTCAACTTTCTAACCTGTTGGAAGTGGGCGTCTTAACTTGTCAACAAGTTAGAAAGTTTCTGCTTCTTCGGGATGAGGCTCGTGCCCAGCCGTAAGCGCTCGCTGGTCCGGCGACCAGACGGACGACCATAGGCCGCCGCAGACAGCGGCCTGAATTAACCTCACGCGGCCTCTAAGCACTCTCATAAGATCGCCAGCTGACCCGTCAGGCCGTCAAGCGCCTGACGCAGTAAAGGGGGAACGGTTCCATGCGAATTGGGCAAAAGGCCATCGTGACGGCACTCGCCGCCAGCCTCGCTGCCATTGGCCTCGCCACAGCATCGCCAGCATCTGCACAGATCTACGGGCCGGACAGTTGCATCTCGGGCAGCATGACCATCAAGAACAGCGCCGGCGCCTACCAGTGCTTCCAGTGGGACGGCATTGTGGGCGCGTCTCGTGCCGGCTCATACCTGCTCGTCAACGACTGGTACACCCGCGTCGATGCCGGCATGTACAAGCTGACCGTGAGCTGGCACGACCTCAGGACGGGCGTGTGGACTACGAACCAGCTGCTCCCGTGGGGGTACGCCAACCAGCCCACCGGTGACAGCAAGCTCTACAGCATCACCTTCGACTCGAAGTGAGCCATGCGGCGCGCCGCCCACGGAGGTCAGCGGAGGCCCGCGTCCCGTCGTCAGCCCGGTCAGGGCACCTGCAGGGCCACAAACCCCCCGCTTGTGCGACACCCGCGCTCCACCGACGAGCACGGCCGTGGTCTTTTCCTCGCCATTGGATTCGAACCTGGGCGGACCCCCGCGCAGCAGTCCGGGCCCGAGCTGCGCCCACAGCGTTCAGTTATAAATGCAGCACCTTGCCGACGTCCTTGGACTGGAGGCTGAGGAGCGCGCTGAGCAGCATGGTCGCTTGCTTGCAGCCGTTCACAGGGTGGTGCAACAGGATGACGCACGACGTTCACCGTGCTGTCACCTTCATGTGGGCTGGTACCGGCAGCGTGATCCGCGTAAGGCGGTTGACGGAGGGGTTCTGAAACGTGACGGTGTGGTGGCGTGAAACGGTGACCGCGGGTCGCTCAGGGACATGGGTGCTGGTGCTGGTCTGGGCGGTGACGCGGGCCGTACTGCTGCTGACCCTCTTCGGTGCCCTGCGCTTCCCCGGTGATGATGTCCGCCCTGATGTGGTCGTCATCTACCACGGCTGGTACGAACGGCTGCTGACCGGCAGCTTTCCGGTCGGCGATGTCACCTGGCAGTACCCGCCCGCCGCGGCGGCGGTCTTCCTCGCACCGGCACTGCTGCCGTTCCTGACGTACTCGCACGCCTTCTACCTGCTCGCCTGCGCCGCCGACGCGACGGTCCTGGCGATGCTGCTGTGGGCCGGGCGGGCTCCCGGCCGGGACCTGGCCGGCGCCTGGCTGTGGGTTGCCGGGGTCGCCGTGCTCGGCCCGCTGGCCCTGGCCCGCTACGACGTGATGGTCACCGCATTGGCGGTCGCCGCCCTGCTGGCCGCTGCACGGCACCCCCGGGTGGCGGGCGCGTTGGCCGGGATCGGCGCGCTGGTCAAGGTCTGGCCGGTACTCGTGCTTGCCGGTGCGCGGCGGGGCCGCACGACCCGCCGCTCCTGGACTGCGGGGCTGGTCACCACCGTCGGCGTCAGCGCCGCGTTTCTGGCCTTCACCCGGGGATCGTTCGCGTTCCTCACCGAGCAGCGTCAGCGCGGCGTCGAGATCGAGTCGCTGGGTGCCCTACCGTTTCATGTCCTGCGCCGGCTCGGCCTGTGGCACGGCACCTCCCGGCTGCACTACGGGTCGTACGAGTTCCTCGGCCCCTATGTGCCCACCGCGGCCCGGATCGCAGTGGCTGGCGCGGTGCTGGCCTTCTGCTGGTTGGTCTGGTGGCGGGTACGCGCCCGCACATTCAGCGACGTCGTGCTCTACGACGCGGCGTTCGCCGCGGTGCTGGTCTTCGTCACGACCAGCCGGGTGATCAGCCCGCAATACTTGATCTGGCTGCTCGGCCTCGGCGCGCTCTGCCTGACCAGCCGTTCCACCGTCCAGCGCCGGCCTGTGCTGCTCATCCTGGCCGCGTGCTTCTTCACGGTGCTCGAATTCCCCGTCGGCTTCGGCCCGGTCGTGCGGAGCAATCTGCCGGGCATCGTCGTACTGCTGATCCGCGACGGGCTGCTGCTGGTGGCGACGGTCTCGGCCTGCCGCCGGCTCTGGCGCAGTACGGCCTCGCGGCCGCAATCGACGTCTGACGACGCGGCGTCCTCGGACGCCCACTACGCGGTGGCACATATGGGTTGAGCCGCCGCAGGCGCCAGGGGCGTCAGCCCTCGCCCGGTGGATCCCGGCGTCGAATCCAGCAGAGCCCGACATCGACGCGAGGGGGATGGCCTCCGAGGACATCGCTGCTGGACTTCCGGGACGCCCCAGGCCTCCACCAAGGCGTGCAGTTCGTCCCAGCTTCGGCAGGGCGTGTCCTCCAGGGATGCGGAGACGCCGTTGTACCAGCCCAGGCAAGAAGAGCGCCTTGACGGGGCCCCGCGGTGTGCGGGGCCCCGTGTCGTGTATGGCAGTGCTCAGGGCTTGGTCATCGTGCGGTTGTGTTGGTGCCGCTGGCCCACAGGGCGCCGCCCTTGCCCGGCCCTCCGGTGTTTTTGTAGACGACGAGGTTGCCGTCGTTCTGCATGTACGCATACGCGCCGGAGTGGCCGCTGGTGCTGGTGGCCCACAGTGCGCCGCCCTTGCCGGGGCCTCCGGTGGGTTTGTAGACGACGAGGTTGCCGTCGGTCTGCATCACGGCGTACGCGCCCGGGTGGCCGTAGCTCCGGCTGGACCAGATGGCGGCGCCGTCACGGCGGCGGTACATCACCAGGTTGCCGTCCGTCTGCATGACCAGGCGGGTGTAGGTGCCCTGGGTCCACCAGCCGGGCTTGAGGGTGGTTCCGGAGTAGGTGGTCTGCGACCGGGCGTAGGTTCCGCTCGACCATAGGGGGGAGTGGCTTGCCTTTGCGTAGACGACGATGTCGCCGTCGTCCTGGGCGGTGGCGTATGCGCCCCGTTGGCCGTAGGTGTGGCTCGACCACAGAGCGCCGCCCTTGCCTGCGCCGCCGGTGCTGGTGTAGACGACCAGGTTGCCGTCTGTCTGCATCACCGCGTACGCACCCGAGTTGCCGCTGGTCCCGGTCGACCAGACCACCTGGCCCGCGCCCTTGCCCGTGTTCAGGCGGGCGACGAGGTTGCCGTCCGTCTGCATGGTCAGTGTCATCGTGGAGCTGTTCAGGCTGTGCCCCGGGGACAGATGCTGGCCGGGGTACATGAAGGAGCCAGCGGCGGGCCCGGGGGTGGAGGCTGGGACGTTCGGGTCGGCGAGGTGGATGTTCTTGCCGCTGTCCAGGTAGGCGATGGTGCCCTGCTCTGTGTCGACGGCCCAGGTCACCCGGCGGTCGTCGGTGACCGGCCCGGCGGGAAGGTCGGCAAGGTCAGTGGTGGCGGCGGTGTCGTTGTGCACGTCGGTCAGGGTCAACTTGCCCGCCGTCGTGTCGTGTTCGACGACGAATCCGTCGCCGAGCTCGGCGAGATGGGCGGGTACGGGGACGTCCTTGCCGGTGGCCAGGTCGTGCACGCCGGCCGGGCCCGAGGGCCCGCAGGACCAGTACACCCAGTGCTGGGCAGCGGCCTGCAGCTCACTGGGCACGCACGGGGCGTCGGTCGCGACGGTCTGGACGGTGCGCTGTGTGGTGAGGTCGATCTGGGTCAGCGTTCCGGAGGCGGGACCGGGGACCCACACGGTGGAGCCGGACAGTGCGGCGGCGGTGATCTGGCGGGTGAAGAGTACGTGGCTGGTGCCGCCCATGTCCGCGTCACCGATGTACTGCTTCTTCGTGGAGCCTCCGTCGTAGACCACGTAGGGGCCCTCGGCGTCGACGAGGGTGCCGCCGGCGGCGCCGGGGGTGACCATCACAGCGGAGTCGCCGGGAGACTGCACGGTGACGGCGTCGCCCTCGGAGTTGGCGTCGGCCCACAGCTGGGAGATGTTGCCGTCGCCGGTGGCGATGGGCGGGTTGCAGGTGGCCGTAGTGTTGCAGTGGGTGGGGGCGAAGGGGGAGCCGAAGTTCTGCTCGGTGCCGTATGAGGGTGGGGAGCCCGGCTGGACGCTGCGGTCGTAGACGAGGTCCCCACCGGCCGACGTGCGCCGGACCGTGAACAGCTTCCCGTTGCCGAGGGTCAGCCCGTCGATGGGGGCGAGCATGCCGGGGTCGGAGTCCACGGCGGTTCCCGTCGGGGTGCCCGCCGAACCGGCGGTGAACCGGCGGGCCGCCCAGTCGGTGACCGACGAGCCACCCACGACGACGGCCCCGCCCGGCTCCTGCCTGACACTGCTGGTAATGACGTGGTCCAGGACCGGCGTCAAGGCCGTTGAGCCGGACAAGGGCATCGCGTAGAGCGGGTAACCGATCGCGTCGTCTGCGCTGGACGGGCCGGTGTGCGACGCTGCGTACGTGATCAGCAGGGAGTCGCCCGCGATGCCCACCTGGTAGAGGGTGCTGGTGTACGTGCTGCCCAGCGGTGCCGGCGGGACCTGGATGGTGTTCTCCGTTCCGCCGGGGGCGGAACGGGACACGACGTGGACCTGCCCCCCTGAGGTGGTCCCGTTGGCACCGTACGACGAATACCAGGCGATGTACGTGCTGGACAGCACAGCGCGGGCACCGGAGACCAGCGGCCCCATGACGGGCGTGACCGCACCGGTCGCCAGGTCCACCAGCGCCAGCCGGTTCTCCGTGGTGCCGTTGGCGCTCTCGGTATAGCGCAGTACTACCGAGTTGGCGTCACCGGCCATCACCACAGCCTGCAGTGTGGCGCCCGCAGGCCAGCCCGTGACCGGTGTGTCGGTCTGCTGCCTCTCCGCCACGCCGAGCACGTGAAAGCCCGTCACGGTTCCATCAGCGGCCTTGGTGACCGTCAGCAGGCGCGAGCCGAACGTCCCGACGTAACTCTGGCCAGGGCCGGGCTTGACGGTCGTGGTCGTATCCGAGTCCATGTCGTGCAGCTGGTATCCGTCGGCCGACGGTGTCGCCACCACGTCGGCACCCGCGCCCCAGTACCCGGGTGCCGGGTTGGCCGTGACCTGGGGTACCGGGATGTCCGGTCCGCCCGCGTACTTCGTCCAGACGAAGGCGGACTGGTTATCGGACTGATGCAGGAAACCGCCGGTGCCTGCGAAGACGACGGCATCCTTGGGTGGATTGCTCAGCAGTGCGGCCGGTATGACCGTCTCGTCTGCGCTGTCGGCCGAGGCTGTCGCCGTAGTCAAGGGCAGGGCCCCCGAAGCGAGGGCGCATGCCGCGGCGACCGCGATGCATCCGCTCCTCAGGGTGTGCTGAGCCACCCATTCCTCCTTGGGAGTAAGCCACCGGGCCAAGCGGCGGACCGGTGGGGCGAAAGCGCCGTTGCCGGCGGCGGGGGTGCACACGGCCGGATTCGGGACCGCGTGGTTGTAGCAGTGGACGAGGTGTTCTTGCCGTCGCCATTGAGGTAACTGGCTGTCATCGCCTTCGTGTTGAGACTGAAAGCGGTGTTGGCCGATTGCTTGACAGCTGGGGCCGGAGCGCCACTGCTGGAGGACGCGGCTTGTACACCGCTCAGGGGCAGTCTGGACGTGTTCTGTGCAAGCGATGCAGAGGTTCCCACGAGGTGACCGCATGTACGAAGAAAGTATCTGCAACAAGATCGCAAAGAAGTGGCTGGATCGCGGTGAAGGAAAAAGGCGGCGAAAACCGCCGCTACCTGCGACGACGCGGGATATCGCACACCATCCCCGAACGGCTCGACCAGCGCAGACACCGCCATGACCGCGGTTCCCGCGGCGGTCGGCCCACCGGGTTCGACCGCGAACACTACAAGAAACGCAACACCGTCGAACGTGCCATCAACCGCCTGAAAGGCTTCCGCGCCGTCGCCACCCGCTACGAAAAACGGGCCTGCACCTACCTCGGCACCGTCACCCTCGCCGCACTCATCATCTGGCTCCGAACATGATCCGAGAAACAGCGCCTAGTGCTGTGACCGCATAGGTTCACCGGCTGGGCGCTCGTCGCAGAGCTGGGGCCAGGACTCCACCAGGGAGGCCTGGCCCAGCCCGGTATTGGCGCTCTGCCGGCTGGTCGAACCAGGTCTGCGCGTGGACGCCTGCTCTGGCGCACTGCCGAGGACGACGGACCGGGGCTGCCGCCCTCGTCCCGGGCGATCGTCTCGCCCTACGACACCACGGCCCGCCACGCACGGCACGGACACATCATCAACTGGAGAGGGTTCTGTGCTCATCTGACCGAGACTTGCGTTCCGGACAGCCCCAACGTGATCACGGACGTGGCCACCAGCGCGGCCACCATCCACGACAGTCGGGTCCTGCCCGACATCCACACCCGCTTGTCGCGGCGCGGGCTGTTGTCGCACGAGCACCTGGTCGACAGCGGCTACACCTCCCTGGTCCACCTGGAACAAGCCGTCCGTGATCACCAGGTCACCGTCTCCGGGCCGATCAGGGGCAACCCCACCCGTCAACATCGCCGGAACGAGGGCTTTGCCCGGGACGACTTCCGCATCGACTACGACCACCAGCAGGACACCTGCCCCCAGGGGCCAAGTCAGCCAGGGCTGGCACGGCCCCTACCCGACCTCCTCGCCCACTGCGGCCCCGCTGATCGTGGCCAGGTTCACCAAGGCTCAGTGCCACCCCTGCCCGGCCCGCACCCAGTGCACCACCTCCCGCGAAAGCACCCGCACTGTGGGGTTTCCCCCACGCGAACTCCGCGACCTGCAGCTGAGTGTCCGTACCGAGCAGCAGCCCCGAGTGGAAGGCCCGCTACGCGGTGCGCTCCGGAGTGGAAGGAACCGTCAACGAGTTCGCCCACGGCCACGGCATGCGACGATGCCGCTACCGAGGCCAGAGCAAGGCCCACGTCCAGCACGTCCTGACCGCCAACGCCATCCACATCGAGCGCCTCAGCAGACTGCCACCGACCGGAGATGAGCCCCTGCCCCGGCAGCCGACGGCCCTCCAGAGCTATCTCGACCAGTACAAGATCCCTCGGCTCACCTCCTGGCGAACCCTTGGCAGTTGACCTCGGTGACTCCAAGATCCCTGACAGAGTCAAGCTGAGCCGCTGGACGTGGACGAGGAACTGCTGACCGCGATGTCCTCTCCGCGCGAGTGGAGGTGAGCCGTCGGCGTTCTTGAGGAAGCTACCGATCTCTTGTTCCTCTCCGCGCGAGCGGAGGTGAGCTGACCCTGACCCGAGGACAGACCGCCGGTCGGCGCCATGCGAGGGCAGCCTCAGATGATCTCCAGCACCGCCGCCGCGAAGTTGAACCCGATCCCCGCACCCACCAGCATCACCAGGTCCCCGGAGGCCAGCTTCCCGTTCTCCCGCAGGTACGCCAGCCCCGCCGCCTGGTCACCCGCACCCAGGTGGCCGACGGTACGCCCGTAGCTCCAGAGTGACTGCTCCTCGGTGTAGCCCAGGATCTCGAAGTTCTCGGTGAGACCGCCGCCTCGGTGCAGGAACGGGACCACCGCGTGGCGGATGTTCTTGGGGCTCGCCCCGGCGTCGGCCAGCGCCTGGTCGTGGCAGGCGGACAGACCCTTCTCGTAGCGCCCCCACGCGGCCGGTGCCTCGGGCAGGGTGAAGAACTGCTGCATGCGCTCCGGCACCGGAACCGGCCGGCGCAGCCCAGGGGCCGGCG